>CAXNNO010000178.1:0-5629 GCA_964203555.1 Bacteriovoracales bacterium | reverse complement strand
CAATCCTCTTTAGAGAAAGATTTTCCTAGAACCTTTTTAGTGCGGAGTTTTTGTTCTTTGGAAATGGCCATACAAAATTTTAAGGATATTTGCGATGGTTGCCAACTAAAGAACTAACCTGGCACCTCTTAGCATAGAAGGGCTATTTTAAAAATCATTTCGCGATTTAGTTCTTGATAGTCGTGAATGATGACGTCTCTCTGGTCAGCCATTTTTTTTCCATGGAATATTGGGATATTTCGATTTGAAGTCATTTGAAAGATTATTAGAATCAGTTTGATCTTGTTTTGAATGTCTTCACAAATTTCGGATATTTTGCCACTGATAAGCAGAATGAGCAGGTCCTTAAGGAGCTATACAATTCTCTTCGGAATGATGGCACGCTTGTCTTGAATCTCATTAACCGCAATTGGTTGCTGAAAGTTTACAGAACAAATGATTGGCAAGAAACTGAGGATAAATACATTTTCAGTAGACGTCAGTATGATTCAAAAACTCACTAAAATGAAGCCTGGATGACAGTGATCGATAAAAAGACAAAAAAAGAAATGACTTACTATCACCGTAACCGTCTTTATTCAAAAAAATGAAATCGTGTTGATGCTGAAACAAGTCGGATTCAAGAAGATCTCTGTTGTTGTTGGTGATCATCATGGGAACAGGTTTAATGACAAGGGATCAACTCATCCTTTTTTCTTTGCCCAGAAGTAACTTCTCAATATTTCATGTTTCTGTAACTTGTTGAGATCTTACTTGTTATTGACGGTTATGGTATCATTTGATACCATGCTTTTATACTTTTCTCTTGGGTTTAGGTTTGAATCATCCGTTAAGACCCACAATTAAAGAGCTAACGGCTAAAATTTTAGAGGCCGATAAATATCTCTCAAAGGACGAAGGACTGTTTGCCTTTAGTTGGTTTAGTAAGACTTTGAATAAAAAAATGTATCCCAGATTTGCATTGAAGAATGATCGATTTTACTATGTCTCTTTGCATGAGGATAAACCTTAGTTAGATATTGGATGTATTATGAATTGTTTGAACTGTGACAGCACAAATTTTGAAAATAAAAAAATACGCCTAAGTACTGCGTATGCAGGTGAAGCCTTTGAGGTTGTTGTCCCTGCATTTGTATGCAAAAAGTGCAAAGAACCGTTAATGGATAGTAAGCAAATGAATGTCTTGCGCCAAACCGCTGCTGATACTTATAGAGAAAAACATCAGCTTTTGAAATCTCATGATATCGTTGACCTTCGAAAAAAGCTTCGGATGTCTCAACGCCAGTTCGCAACATACTTAGGGATTGGCGAAGCGAGTATCAAGCGCTGGGAAACCTATTATGCGCAAGAAGCAGCTATGGATGAGCACATACGTTTGAAATGCGACAAAGAATTCGCCGAGAAAAATGTCTTAGATGTTTCTCTTGCAACTCAGGTTCAAGGTGAACTAACGGGTAATCGAAGCTTTTCATGGGAGAGATTTTTAAATGCAACACTGGCGTTAGTGTCAACTTGCAAAAGCCCCCTTTTTATTAATAAGGCTTTGTTCTATTTGGACTTTAAGCATTTTGAAAAACATGGAGTGAGTATTACTGGAAGTACTTATGCAAAACTAGATTATGGGCCTTGCCCGGATAACTATAGAATGCTTTTTAAAAAAATGTTTGATGATGGATTAATTAAAGAAAGTAAAGGACATGATCTTGTTGCTCTTAGAAAACCTGACATGAAGGTTTTTGATGACAACGAAATTGAAACTTTAAATTTCATAATTCATCTTTCCAAAAAAGATGCCGGTAAAAATCTTTATAACCTTTCACACGAAGAAGATGCCTATACTAAATCCTCTATGTGGAACCAAATTAGCTATAAACACGCTAAGAAATTAAAACTTAAATAAATGCATTAAAAGGATTTATTATGAGTTTAATCAAACGACCTCGAATTCTTAAAATCGCCCCGCCGGGATTTCATGTAGTAAAAAGACATGCGAAGATCTCTGAGAATGGAATTAAATATTATGTTAAGGCCCATCAGAGAAAGAATCGTGGGAAGCACGCTGTTTTACTCCCAGAAAATATCTTGTACTTATACTGGCATGGAGATCAAGACTATCCTCACTTGGGAGGAGTTCTTGGTTATCCAGAATACTCAGAATTAGATTCTGTGATCCAATTCTGGCTTGATTATTGGAAAGAGCAGGGTCTTCCTTTTCCTAAAGATTTAACACCATTACATATCAAAGTACTAATCGCCAAAGAATCGAGTTTTCGAGTTAAAGCTGATCCTAAAAAGATGGAAAGTTCTGCTTTCGGTTTGACGCAGATTACGAATACTACCCGCAAAGATTTAAGGGGAGATGCCTGGGAGAACGGACTTGTTTCAATGCGAGACCATTATATAGATTTGGAGAGAAAGGATTTAGAAGACCCGATCATTAGTATCGCAGCCGGCATTCGATGGATTTCATACAAGTACTCATCTTTGCCAAAGAAAGTTAAAAAAGACACTTTCAATACATTCAGAAACTATTATCGATACAGAGATGGAAAAGAGTATGCTCAGAAAATTTTTGATCTTTACAATAATTCTACTAGAAACATTATTCGCAAATGAAGAAATGCTTTCTCAGCTTCAAAAAGTTGAGCGTCTTCATAGAATGTACCTTAAACTTCCTGATCAAAGAGAAGTCATTATTTCTTACCATCCCGAGCATGGTGAAGATGGAGTTTACAAGATCAGAGTTTTTTTACGTCAAGGATCTAAAATCTTATGGGATAAAACATTTTCAGAAGATTATGATGAATACTGGATAAGAGCATCTTTTATGCATCTTGTACGAGGACACTATTTCTCAGACTTAAATGGTGATGGTTTTCCGGAGATTGCCATTTCTGTTTCTCATGGTGGAATGGCTGTTTGGGATACACCGGCAATGATTTTTACGATTAAAGAAACAAGCCTAGAGTTTTTTAAAAAACAGCAAACCAATGAAGAGTTTTCTGAGTTTGTCTATCGTTCAAAGGATGACTTTAAAAATCCAAATTATAAATGTGGTGTTTGCCGGGAGAAGGAATACTACTACGCTGATGGGAAGAAAGCTCCCTTAGGCGATCCAAGGCATAATGTTCGTGTACCAAAAAAAGATCATTTCATTCAGAATGTTCCGAATTACCTTCTCCGAAAATAAGTAGCCCGAAACTTCTTAAGTCCGAAGTCTAAAGCTTTAATGTGACAAAGTTTGGACAAAGAAAATGGTACTCATTTGAGTGATGCAGTTAGGTCATAGCTAAATGTTTTAAAATATTCATCTGGAGTGAAAAATTATTAGGTGTGACAAGAGTTTGTATAAAAAAAATGGCGGGTCAGACGGTCATCACCTGGCTTAGTTAAGAAATGCGTTTACATGTAGACTCTTTAAGACGAAGGAAGCTGATATTGTGTATTGGTAAGGATGACCTCAGGTGAAGCTTGGGATGAAGGGTGAGGCCCAACCGATCCGTAGCAGTCTAACGATAAGACATGCTCATGATAAGACTGGCACCCCTTCTTTTAAATCCAACACTGTCATGGCACGTTCAGGAAACTGATAAGGCCCAATAAGGAGAATGAAAAAGCGAAAGCTTATTTCTTAATCAACAGTGGTTAGCTCTCACAGAATAAATACATCTAGGAAATTTTCTAAGTAGTGGCGTGCTTATGCGAGGGTTCGGCTTGCAAAGCGACCGAACTAAATTACCCCGCAAGGGGGACAGGGAGAAAAATATTCTAATGTCACTTGCTTTCTTAAAGGAGCGGATGTCCTTATACCTGTAATCAAAAAATGAAATTGTGGCGCGTGATCCAAAAGAATTAAATTGGTTGGATTGGTAATAGGGTTATATTTGGCGAAAGAGACGGTCATCATTCAAATTTCCAGTCTCGAAGAACTGTTCAGAAGAACTCGAAGATGGCATACGTCCGGCTGGGTCACCTTGCTAATCTTCTTTGGAATTCTTTCCAGTACGCACTTTCATTTAGAAGGGAAAAAAATTTTTTCTTGAATGTGAAATAGTCCATGTGATTCTTAGGCCAATTTTCTCTTATTTTTCGAAAGGCCAAGTCCATATTCCCCGAATAACTCATATCTGCCATATACTGAATGAATTTAACATCAAACATTCCTTCATCAAGAATATGAGATGTATAATTTTTCAAAGGCTTTTTTTTCATCAATCGGCTTGAGACCTTATATCCATTCTCTGTCCATTCAAAAATAACAAGACCAGCAGCACTTGTCGGGCAATGGTAAAAGTCATTCCCTTCGCACATTAAAGCAGGATCTCGATATAAAATTTCAAAAGCTCCATCATGATTTAAGTCTTGAATCTCATATCCATGATGATTCGCCTCGATAGTAAATATTCTCTTTAATGAAGGGCCAAGTTCATAAATATTTAAGATGTAGCAACATCGACTTCCGCCCGTGTAAGTTGTCGTTACTAGATCCGGAATACCATTATTATTTATATCTTTGATAAAGTTGTCTTTACCTGAATCTTCAAAAAAATAACGATAATTCGAGACATCAGAAAAAATTATTTTACCATTGTGTTTAATATAGAAGGAACGGTCTTCTATAATCCCTTCATGGTCTCGATTAGTCTTAATGAAGGCCTTATGTTTTTCAGACGTCCTAGTACAAAGATCGATACTGCAAGAAAAGACAGGGGATATGAAAAAAATGATGATCAAGAAAATGATGGCCTTCATTTTTTATCCATTATTTTCAGGTATCTCTCTAAGTCATTCTTTACTCGAGTGTTTTCTTTAGACTTATATTTGGTTTTTCCTTTGTACTCCATAAGGACTTCTTTCCAAGATGTCTCCCGCTTTAGGCGATGGTCGAGTAAAAACTTTTTCTGGTACAACCATCTTACTCCTGCACAAATATTTTTATTAGGATCCCATATGTCGTCATCGGATAAAGATGCGAGATTATTGCTTAATTCTCCTTTAAGATTTTTCAGAATTGCTTGGGTCTCTTCGGTGATTTGAATCAATCCCCTGGCAAATCCAACTTCTTTGTTTTTTGCTTTGCTTTTCAACTTAAAGGTCGATTCTGAGGCAATAAGGGCCTTAACAATATTTGGGTGAAGTGGTTCTTTTGGCTTTAATGTATCATTCCAATAAGCAGTCCAGCCTTCAATCAGATAATCGAATTGGTTTTGCATCTCTAAATTCACAAGTAACATGCCAAGATGATTTTTTGAAACTTTGATTGAAGGATTTAAAAATAGATCAGAATTAGCAATAAAATCCATTTCTTCACCTTTAAGAAGATCTTTATTAGAGGGATTCCTTCGACAGTGAGGATCAACATCCTCTAATGTTTTCTTTTGACGATCATGCTCTCTTACCCAATGGTAACCAAGTGGACATTGTCTCCAAGGACTATAAACTTTAACTTCTCGTGAATCGAAGAACGGGATTTTATAAACTTTAGATTTAGGGATGATTTTTCCGATAATTTCACTCCAACGAAATAACACGAAATCTTCACCAAATTCAATTCGGAGGTTTTTTTCAGCTTCTTTGACTTGTGCCGGTTCAATTTTTTTTCGGGTTTTGAAAACTATTTTTTGCTGAT
>CAXNNO010000177.1:0-5651 GCA_964203555.1 Bacteriovoracales bacterium | reverse complement strand
AAGATGGTGTCTTCTGGTTTGGAGAGCCTATAGTTTTTATCAGCAATGATAAAAGCCTGCGCTTCTGAAAAAACAAAGAAAATGAGAATTATAAATTTAAACATACATTTCATTTCCTAAAAATATCCAACTGCACCGAGGGTATAGGTGTAGTTACGGTTTTCCTCGGATAGAGGTCGAAAGACGTGCATTTCAAAGCGCAAACCAAAATTCTTAAACCAATCCCGAAAGATATGAAAATTAAAGTCCGTACCGAGATTGAATGTTCCTGAATAGGAAGTCGAGGATTCCGGTTTGTAGGCGGTGGAAGTACTCGTCCCATTGGGAATAGTCACTGCGCCGCCTTCGCCCTCAATGGTTTTTCTAAAGGTTCCTAGACCAAATCTGAGACCAAAAGAGTCGTATCCCTGGGGCACCCATAAGAAATCGTAGAGGACGAAAAAAGAATGCATTTTATAATCACCGTAGGAGTCGTCCGACTCGACAGTATGGTAAATGAAGCCGAACTGCGGGGAGAAGCCTAATCCTTCTTTTAACCTGAAATTCCCTCCAATTGAAAGAACTGGCGATAAGGGATTTTTGACCGCATCTCCGTTTTTGTCCTGAACATCAATTAGACTTTTATGAAGACCCGTCGACACATGCACGGCCCAGACTGGACTCGCCAGGAGTAGACCTATAAAGAGTAAAATGAATTTCATTCAAAAATGATAATGTTAATTAACATCTGTTGTCTAATTTTTTCCTGAGCGAGATGGTTTTAATTGTCGTAGGTTTTTTATGAATATTTAGTGAATAAAAATCCTCATACAGTCAACAGCAGAGATGAAGAGAGATGTTGAAGTAAATTATTCATCGAAATCGACTTGTACTAGATCATTGACGAGTAGATTAAACTGTCCAGAAGCTGTCGGTAAAACACTATCAAGATTAACTTGAGTGACTTCTGAATTCGTTGAAGCGTTGGCCGGCAAGAATGTGTAAAGGATAACGTAATTTCCTGAATGAGTCGTTGCCTTCTTTGCAGGTTTCGGAAAATCAACACCAGCATTTAAAGCGCCATTTTTAATCTTTCTCTGCAAGTCCCTTTCTTCCTGTCTGAAGAATTGAATAACTGGAATAGCATTATTCCCAGTTCTGAGGGCATAATCAACATGACCGTCCAAAATCTTTGCACGGTCATTATTGTAATTCTGCGAAGGGATCAGTCTTAAGGACACTATCTAACCAACTTTTTCTTTCTTTCCTTTAAGATGCTCATATTTTGCCACGTATTCTTGAAGAATTTGATCATTTTCTTCATCAGCATCAAGATCAATTTCTGGACCAGTTTCACCGTTCAGATGTTGCAAAGATGAAATCAAACTTTTTTGAAGATTCATCACTTCTTCTTTCATCTTCAAAAATTCATTTTCACTCATAAGAACATATCGTTCTGTTCCACGATTAATCGCGATTGGATTTTTTCGAGCGAGGTCGAAAAAGTGTTTTAGGTTTTCTCTGAAGTTGCGTGTTGATGGTGTTTCTGTTTGGGCCATAAAATGCCTCCTGATTAATGACATAGTACACGACCGTGTACACAACATCAATATCGGCATGTAATTATAACCGCTTGAGTATCTTGGAGTTATCTGAATTCAGCTAGCTATGCAGGCAGAAACAAAAAAAAGTAGGCGTTCCCGAAAGCAGACCCTCAAAATTTCATAGTTAATCCTTCCGTAACATCCACGATAAAAACCATTTATCGCTCTTAAATTAGAATTTTCCTGGTCTCACCTGAATATCTGATTATCCGGCCCAGCATCTGAAAAGTAGATGCAGGGATTGATTGTTAATTTTGAGATGTTGAGTGATGGGCAACGGTATCGCCTTCAGTATAACCGCAGGTCTTTACCTTAAAATCCAAATCGCGCTGTGGAACTCGAATCAACATTGTCTTTAATCGACCACGACTTCGTGTAGCCGCAAAATGCTTTTTCCCATGCTCTTTCTTGTAACTTTTTAAAATTCGCTCAATCGTCGATGCGCTACCTTGCAGGATCTTGCCTCGCACAACATCACCAAACCCGTCAGCTTGGAAGTAACTCGGCCACCACGAAACTTGATCGTCATCAACAAAGCGTGAATTTCGGCCTGTCTTGTTTTTAGTGACAATTCTAGGACCCACAGGGCTAGATCGCTGAACCTGACTCAGATAGTGGATGCTGAACTTGACAACAATCAGCTTGAACAGAAGTTGCGTCTATCAGTTTTAAATCGAAAGAATTGGCTTTTTTATAAAACACAACTGGGTGCTCTTTTTGGGGACATCATCTGCTCGTTCATTAAAACCTGTGAAGCGGTCAATGTGAATCCTTTTGATTATTTTGTCTGGGTCATGAAGAGCAGCTCTGAAGTCAAATCTGCCCCGGAAAATTTTCTACCGTGGAAGCTTAGGGCACAAACAACAGTGGTCTGCTAAGCAGGGTTGCCGCAAGCGTACAGTTATTCTAATGTCTTGTTCAAACGAATGCTTTCCTTTAAATTAAGAGATATGAAATTTTTATCATTTTTTTTCGCATTGCTTTTGTCGAACGTTTCTCTTGCAACATCAAGCTCAGAGAAAACATGCCACATTACTGATAAACAACATGTGCATTTAGATGTTACATCCAAGCTTGGAGAAGATTATGGGGAAAACTCTGCACGCGTTTTGGGTTGGGATGTTAGGTATGACCTTATCACTCGAGGGACTGTCAAAACGGCGAGTTGTCCGGGATATGCACTCGTTCTTTTTCAGTCTGTTGGGGAATCCGGCTGCATAGATGATGAAGTGCTTACTTTCCTGGGGGAAAGAACTGAAACCGACGGTTGCATGGACCATGTAGGGTTGTCATTTGAATTCCATGGATATGCTGCCATAGGGCCTGAACAAGTGCTTCTTTTGGCGCGCTTTGGAGGAAACAATCCCCAGTCGCTGGCTTCAATATTCAAAGAAGGACTTGAAGTTGCGCAATTTAGGGCACGAGAAGGCTTAAGCGAAGAAAAACCCAAGGCCAAGCAAATTTTAATCGATAATAATTCCTTTTTAGAGTCTCTTCAAATAAAGCCCCCTTCTCCACAGTCCCCTAAATTGGCACGCATTAGTGGCTATACTCGCCACTCCATCATTGATAAGAAAAAACTGACCTACAGTAATGAATTATTTTCCCCTTTCGTCTCTAAGACTATTCCAGAAGGCTATAAGGCTTTTTTCTTGAGAGATGAAAAAACTCTAAAGACATTTTATGAAAAACTCCAAGAGACGTTGGGAAGAACTAAATTCATTAAAGGTGAAGAACCTCCTACTCTACCCTCATTCAAGCTATATAGTGAATCCAACCCCGTTCTTCTGCTTAAGGCCGCAAAAGAAGAAGAGTGGCATTATTTTTTTCGTATTTTTCACGAATTTCCGCGCTAAGAATTAGTGCATACATGCATGACAAATGGTTGGTAGGCACTTTCCGGTTACGATCTCTTCGTCTATCTACTCAAATTCACCTAAAACTCATAAGCTTTTTAGAATCCCTGTCCAAAGCTTCCAACCGCTTTCTTAATACCGGAAGGCCAAGAGAATCGTCTCAAGCTCCACGTACGAACCATTGGTCTTATGGACAAGCTGTTCTTGGCTTGTTCTAATCATTTTATGAAAAGAATTGCTGCTTTAATTTCAGTCCCACTTCTTCTAGTGGGTGGCTATTTTGGATATCTGTGGATTCGGTTGGCCTGGGAAGATCATACGATCATGAAGACGATCATGCTGACTCCGGATGAGAAGGACTTTCGATTAAAGTCGGACCGGGAAAATAGTATTTTTAGGGCGAAAACAGCTTTGAGACAACAAGCTGATCTAGATGAAGCGACTCAGCGGGCAGAGGATGCTAAAAGAGCCAATGAGCATTTAAAACAAATCGATCTGGAATCCCGTTGCGAGCAATTCGAATATTCATTCAAAAATACGCAGTCCAAAACATACAACGAATCAGACGTTAATTTGCGAATAACCGAAGAAGGGTACGATACGCCCCCCCATTACTTTGGCAGCGAAAATTCGCAACCAGACAATAGATCCAGACAAGCTCTAGCGTTCAAAAAAGAATTTTTAGGGACTTTTTCGCAGCTACAGCAGTGTCCCGAGGTCACCGATTTTCGGTTAAAACGTGTTGAGGCGAGATTAAATCTAGATTCAACCGCATCTATTCCCAAAATAGTTAAAGCTTGGCCGCATACGGATTTCTTGAAATCGCCAAAGGAAAGATGCTGTTTTATGTCGCTAATGCAGTCGATTTCGCTGCCAAGCGTGGATCGATCGTGGCCAAAGCAAAGATCTTATTTTCATATTGATATTAGCTTTGTATTTTCTCCCAACTTTGGACAAACCAGAAGTCTCTCGTTTAAGCAGAACAAGGCAGGACTCGTGTTTTTCAAAATCGGAAAATTCGATGAAGCCGCAAGCTCATTCTACGAATCGATTCAATTAAATCCTACGAATTTTGCGGCCCAAGTTAACTTGGCTTCAGTCTATGCATTGTGGCTAAAGGCAGGCAGAAAACAACCAGCAGAATCTATCAAGACAGCCGGTGATAATGTTTATAGGGTGAATGAGCAGTATTGGGATCCCTACAAACATCTGGATCGGGCATCAGAGGACAACCCGAAATACGTCGGGGAAAAAATTCGTACAGATCACGCATTCGATGGTCTGCACAATGAGTCGCGTTTTCAGGAGATCTTGCTCGACACAGCCAAGTATTTTGCTGAAGAAGACATTGTCATCAAAAGCTTCCTAGGCACTGCGAAAGATGGAAAGCTTGAAAAGTTTCAGGAACTTTACGAGCATCCTGTTATCGTAAAAATGGCAATTTTGAGGTCCCAGGCTTTGCGAATCGCAAGCGACTCCGGTCGGCTTGATATTCTTAAATTTTTTCAAAAAAAAGGATGGAAGCTTGGCGAGTGTGACATACGTCCAAATCCTTATGCAGTTGCGATTGATCGTAATCAAATCGAAATCTTCGACTTTTTGGTGGCAAACAAGTTCGACACGGTCTGTGTCCAACGTGATTTAGATGAGACCGAAGGTGATGTGTCCTCAGAGTTAAATCTTTCTGCATTACTGCATCCTCTAAGACATCCCGTATCGATCGCTGCCCAGAAAGGATATATTGAACTCCTAAAGCGTCTTATTAAGATCGATCTAAAAGGTGATATCAATCACCGCTTTTCGAATGGTATGACGCTACTCCACATCGCCGTAATTGGGGAACAAGTCGCGGTTACGCAGTATCTGCTGGCAAATGGAGCTGACACTAAAATGAAAATGAGTTGGGAGTCAGAGTCGGACGACTATCCACCTACAAAGCCGTTTAGTGGCACAGCCCTCGACTTGGCTAGACTGCATAATAAAATCGAAATCGCCAATATCCTGGAGTCAGCCTCTAAGAAACAGTCAAAAGACTGATCATTGATTTAGGTCCTGAAAACAAAGACGAAGAATTAATAAGAGGCTGGAGAGATCTGGCCTCTTCGCATATTGAGGCGAAGAAATCCCATCCAGGTAAAGCATTTCAGACATTTGTCATGAATCTAAAAAATCTACGATAAGCCCAAAGGGATCAAGCTGCCTAAAAATAGTT
>CAXNNO010000176.1:0-5678 GCA_964203555.1 Bacteriovoracales bacterium | reverse complement strand
GATGGACATTTTTCTTGGTGTAAAAAAAGGCAAGATGGTGTCGGTGCGAAATGTAAAAATAAGGGATGCCCCTCGGTTGAATGAAAGTCAGGATGATCTGGAGGTCCGGGCCCCATTAAAATAGGTCAGTTAGGAATATTTTCTTTGGTCCTGATAATATTACTCAAGTTTTCCCCTCCACGTGCCGATAAAGCCTATATATCTCAATAGTGAGATGATCTCTTTATTTGGAGGTAGTTATGAGTCATAAAGGTAATACAACTGGTCAAAAGAAAAAACTTACGAAAAAGGAACTGAAGGCAATGAACCATGCAAAACTCATGGCCAATAAGGGTCAGGGGGCATCGGTGACAGATATTAATGCCTTCCGTGACCAGCAAAATAAGAAAGCTTCTTAAATTTTTTTAAAAGTGAGGAGGATCTTTGGATCCTCCTTGTCTCAGAAAGATTGATGGTGAGCTAAAGACTCACCGATCAGCGGGAAGGCCTACGTATTCCCGACACTCTTTTTTATTTTTTCCCAGAACATATCCAACTTTAGTCGTCGTTGCTTCAAGGCAGGCCTGGAGCAGTTCATTTTGACTAATGAAAGGTCTCTCGACTCTGACTGGTTTTCCATACCGATCTTTCCCGAGAAGGTTAAGGGCAACAATCTGAGGGGTCCAAAGGGTGTGTGGAACAATTTTGTAATAGCACTCATAGTTTCCGTAAATTGTTCTTTTCGGAAAGACTTGTCCATTGAAAATGAGTTCTATTAATTCTGTTTCGTGAGCATTAATTTCTTTGCATTTTGAAGTTTTAACAAAGTAAGTGAGCCACTGATCCTTGCTATTGGGAGAGCTCCTCAGGGGATCCATAACCCAGAGATTTCCACCCTCATTGATAACGGGGGCCACATGATACCACCAGGTCTTACTGAGGTCGTCTCTCTTGTTGGTATAAAATAAAAAGATTTTTCCGCTATCAATATTGAATTTTGTTTTAAATGAATGAACCCACATGTGGGCGCGATTCGAGCAAATAGATTCATCAACTTTTACAAAATTTCGATCCATTCTTTTGAATAAAACTTCCTTGCTGAGCCCTCTGGACAGCACATCGCTCAAGGTCCAATCGTAGTCTTTTAATCCGATGTCAGCGGAAAATGCAGAAAAACTAATCATTGATAGCAGAATGGCCAGTTTCATAACTTTAGATCTCCTTAAGGTTTACGTGAGGCTCTTTTACGAAGAGGGCATTGAAAAGTCACGAGAGAAAAAGGAGGATTAAGCTATGTTGCTGAATTTTTTATAGAAAACCTTGAAGATTCAACGTTTTCTCCTGAGGAAGATCTGACGAAAAATGGTTCGTGCATTAAGATTTCCTAGGGGTTGTATCTGAAATCTCAATTTCTCTGATGGCGGGTAAGAGCACTTAGATCTGATCTATGACTAAATAAAGCTGTCCGCCCTGACTTTTAGGGCCTCGCCCAACTGCCTTAATTCGGGAGGGCCCAATATCCCGTCCGATTAATTCTTCTCTGACTAACATGGACCTATTTTCTGAGAGGAGAAGATTTTCTTCAGGGTCTCCCGTGTCCTCAATAAACGCCTCAATACGAATCATCATTTTTGGGTACTTATGAAGAAGCGATGCCACGAGGTTGAGTTCATCTTCTCCTTTTGTCGTCAAATCAGTGCTCCCTGGAATGAAACTCAGATTCTCGAAATAAAATCTCTGAGGCATCACTTTGATTTCATTTTTCCGGAGGAGTTGGGGGAGTTGATTAACTGTCATTGGTGCCGAGCGGGGATTGACCGATTGTTCAATGGCATTTAGTTCCGTCTGAATTTCTGAGACCGATGGGTATCTTCTACCGATCATCCAGATGAAAGTGGCGATAAAAAACGTCACGAAAAGGATTCCGGAAGCGAATGAGATTTGTTTTTTTTGTCGGAAAGATTTGTTACCAAAATAATCTGAAACATCGACAATTTTTTTTTGCTGATTAAAAAAAGTTGTTATTTTGGAAGTCGTCAAACCTTCGAGTTTAATTTTTGTGCCTATGATGCCCAATACAAATGGGGCCATGAAACCCATCATCTTTTCCAGGTTTTTTGTTTTAAGGCCTGACGGGGGAATCATCCCGGCAGTGATCTTGTTATAATCCTCACCAAAAAGATCTTCTGCGACTTTTTCTCCATCAAGAAGATAATTTTGATCTCTTAATTTCGGCGGGAATGTTAACGATAGATGATCAGACTTGAGTATTTCAGCAATTTTTTTCGCACCCCGTCTGGTTGAGCCTTCTTCAATTAATCCATTTAAAAAAGTCGGAAGAATTTCAAGAAGGTCGGCACTCACTTTAAAGTCAGACTCATCCAATGCCATGCCCAGATCTTTTATGATGTCTGGAGTAAGAATACTTCTAGTTGAATCTATTAAACTTTCGGTTGGCATGATGATCCTCAATCAGAGGCTTGCAAATCATGAACCAATTAGTTTTTAAATTTTCCGACTAAATCAGGGTTAGATAAACTGAGTAAAATGGGGAGGATGACCTCCCCATTTTTGATTTTGATTAACGATCTCTACGAGGTCTATTCGATCCGCCGCGGTTACGCCCAGATCTACGGTCACTTTCTTCCGGTCTATCTTCAATTCCATCTGGTCTATCTTCAACTCCTTGAGATCTGCTATCGTCCTCAGGTTTAGGCGCTGATGATCTGGCGTCAGAGCTTCCGCCCATGGTGGAACTCATTCCTGGTCCACTGGCAACGGTTGAAGCGTCTCCAGGTATTTTTCTGTCATCATCACGTCTTCTATTTCCTCTCATTCCCTCATCTCGTTTTGGACGATCTTCTTTAGGTGAATCATTGAGTCTTTTTGCCTCCGCTGATACCGCTGCTCCAAAATTTTCTCTGCGACCTTCTCTGTCTCCACCGCGTCCACGTCCACGACCACGGCCGTTGCCGCTCTGATGATCAGGCCCATGGGGCGCTTCAATAGAATCCTGGCTATCCGATTCTCTGGGTGTGGTCGTCACGGCCGGAGGATTAATCACCGGTGATACTTGTGGTACCTGAGAATCAAAATTCCGGATATCGTCCGAGGTTGCCGGGACTAGATCATCCTGGGCAAAGACAGGTGATGCCACTAAAAGCGAAACACTCAAAAAAAGTAACGAATTCTTCATAATCACTCCTCTTAGGCCAAGGCCTAACTTTTACGATTGAAGTTAACTTTTATAAAACTTTCTTTGACGAGATGGTTATCTTTATCAAAGAGGCGCACGTGAATTTTTTTTGTTCCCTCACCACTTGCAACAACCACAAAGGGCAATCTGTATCTTCCGTCTTTTGTTAAAAAAACAGGCAGTCGCAATTGACGAGCTTCCCGTAAAGAGAGATTTTTTTCGCTGTGAAAGCTAACCCCTTGAGGAAGTTGTATTTCGGCAATTGCCACATGGGTTGATTCCTGATCGTTGAAATTCATATGAATCACATATGGGGTGTTGAGGGGAATTGAATTATGGCGATTAGTGAGAGGATGAAAATAAAGACTCATCACAAGGCCCGCCATAGAAAGAGTTGAGAACATTTTCCAAAAAAAGAGCTTTCTTTCACTTGCTCTCAGTTCTCTTGAGACGGCCAGGATTCTGGTTTTTAAATAGGGATGCGGTAGAAGATCTTCTTGGTTTAACTTCGATAAAATGGTTTTCACTTCCGATTCGTTATCCATAGAGCCTCGCCCCTTGTATCAGGATGACGATTTAGTGGATCAATTCGTTTCGGTGGAGTTGTACTTTTTGATGAAATCTTGTCTGATTTTGTGTAATTTCATGCGTATAGAGTCGTCGGAAAGCTCCATCGCCTCTGCAGCTTCGTGGTAGGAGAGGCCTTCCAGATCGATCATGATGAGGAGCATCTGGTCCTGAACCTCCATGGTGCTCAAAATCTTTTTAACCACCAACCACTCATCAAGTGATGAGGATTTTGAAGTCTCGAGTTCCTCAGAGTCAGTCACGAGATTTTCTTTCGTCTTCTTTTTTTGGTCTAAAAAAGTATTCTTAGCGATTTGAAACAACCAACCAAGAGCTCCGCGATTGTTTTTCAAGCCTTTGATATTTAAAAAAGCCTTTATAAAGGTATCATGGCAAAGATCATGGGCCGAGGCCTGATCTTTTGAAAGAAAAAAAGAGAAACGATAAAGGGCCCTATGAGTCAGGTCATAAAACATGCCGTTGGCACTTTCATCCCCGGCCTTCATCTTCGCTACAATTATTGCGAGCTTTTCAAAATCAACACTTTCCTTCATATGTAATCCCACGTAAACCCGATGGACTGAGTGTTCACGTGATAATTTTTGTCCCTGACATCATTCTCACCGAGATTGGAGGTATTTTTCAGCGATTCATATTGAAAATAAATTGATGTGCTGGGAATAAAATAATAATTAAGACGTGTGGAGTAAGAAAACTCTTTATCACTTCTTACCCCTTCCCCGCTAAAGGAGGCATTTTGATAGGTACGGGCGAGATACGAAGCATTAAGTGATAGCTGTAAATAATCTAAGGGCCGATAAATAAGACGGCTACCAGTTCCATAGAAGAGATGTGTAAGAGGTAGCCTGCTTCCATCTGAATAAATAATATCATTTGTTCCGTCATGACCGGCACTTAAACTTAATTCAAAAAACAGAGACGCCGACCACCAATTGATAAATCCGCGTCCACTTCCATTGACTGAATTAAGGTAGGAGTAGGTATCGTCCAGACTATTTCTTTTTGAAACATCCACGAGAATTCCCACCTGACCGGATTTTAATGAATGAGCAAAGTAGGAACTGGCACCTATCCTGTTATTAACGTGAACTTTATCCCAGTACTGCATTTGGTAGTAAGGGCTTATTTCAAACGTATCTTTTTTGGATGTAGAGAGATAAGAAAATTTAAAGTTATGTGTATCTGAATTGAGTAATGATGCATCTTTAAATGAGTTTTGAAATAGAGTGTAACCAGATCTGAGAAATTGACCCGTCCCCAAATTCCATTGGTAAACACCTCCTCCGAAAAAGCGATACTCAATACTGCTCAATGGATCCACAGAATCACCATCAGCGTAGACGTTCGAGTTTTCTCCTCCGGCCAGATCTAAAAATAGACTCAGGTTTTTAGCTCTATTGAGGTCACTTGAGAAATTTTTTTCAAGATCGGTCACGATAGAGCGTTTGGCGTCTGAGACTTTGGTCATTTTAAAAAAAACTTTCTTTTTTTCCTGAAATTCCTTCCATTTATTCAACCTACTGAGGGTCATGAAATAGAGAATATGGCCATCAAGGGATAGTTTGTCCTTTGAAACAGACTTCAGAAGCACATAGCTTCTGTCATAATCGTTATTTCGATAGGCCTCAAGCGCCTCATTTTCAATTTCTTCAAGGTTGTTGGTTTTGGCGTAGAGGGCGTCCACGTTTGACTTTAAATTAGCGGGTAAATTTCTGCTGGCCATAAGTTCGGCCAAAATCTTTTGCCCCTCCTGGATCTTACCCGTCTCAATGGAGAGTTTCGCCAGATAATAGTTGGCGGCAGGAGCGAGGTTACTTTTCAGAGTAACGACTTTCCGATACGCCTTGAGTGCTGAATCAGGTTTACCCAATTTGGTAAGAACATGTCCCAGGTTAAACCAATAGACGGCATTTTT
>CAXNNO010000175.1:0-5736 GCA_964203555.1 Bacteriovoracales bacterium | reverse complement strand
CCCCCATATCATTCTTGCCACTCTGATGGTGCCCATGATTGGGATGACCTTTTACCATGCTCTAAATAATAACTTCGAAAAGCATAAAAGAATTGCTCGCATAACCTTTCCTATCTGGATGTATGTGTCAGTGACTGGAGTGATTATTTATCTAATGCTTTATCATTGGTTTAAGGTTTAAAACCCAATTTTTTTATTGTAGACTGATTCAATACATCAAAAAGTTATTTATGACGACACAAAATGCCGCCTTGAACGTATCCTCGAAAATCAGACTTGATTATATTTCTGATTTATTTTCACTAACTAAACCAAGATTATCATCTCTTGTTATTTTTACCGGAGCATTAGGACTATTCCTAGCTCCAGGTGAAGTTAGTTTTATGAAGGGACTGATCTCAATACTCGCAACTTCAGGTCTTGTGGGCGGAGCATGTGTTATAAACTGCTTCATGGAAAAAGAAATTGATGCCTTGATGGAGAGAACAAAAAGTCGACCTTTGCCTTCAGGGAGGGTTTCACCAAAGGCTGCTCTCATACTCGGGATAGCACTTATAACAGTTTGCTTAACGTCTTTATTTTTCCTGGTCAACACACTGACCGCTTCTCTTGGTCTTATTGCTGCTATCGTGTACATCTCTCTCTACACTCCGATGAAGAGAAAAACTTCCTGGGCCTTATTTGCCGGAGCAATCCCAGGGGCGATTCCACCGCTCATGGGTTGGACGACTGTCACAAATTCTTTTGGTCCCTTAGGTCTGAGTATTTTCTCGATTCTCTTTATATGGCAGCTACCCCACTTCCTTTCCATCTCCATCTATCATGCACGTGATTATAACAATGCCGAAATAAAGACTTTTCCGAGTCATATCGGATTCAGGGCAACTAGTCATCGAATTGCCTTTTACACATTGATCTTACTAATTGTTTCCCTCACTCCCTCTCTAATAGGATCTGTTGCCAAGACCTACCAGTACTGGGTTTACCTTTTAGGTGGGGCGTTTCTGGCCTATTCTTTTGTTGGATACCTTTATGATGAAAATTCTGAAAATTTTCGTCTCTGGGCAAGAAGATATTTTTTTGGCTCACTTATCTATCTTCCGTGTATATTTATTTTGATGCTTTATTTTAAAAATGGTCTTAACTAATAAATTGCTATCTACGGGGAAAACTATGAATCTACTCAAAATGGGTGTTTCTTCAAGCTGGCTGGACTATCTCCGGCCGCCGCAAAACATCTCCACTACGGCCCATCTCATTGATGATCTGTTTAACTACACCACTTTAATGGTAACCATCTATTTTATCCTGGTTTGTATCGGGTTATTTGGTTTTTCTTACCTTTACAGTAGAAAGCGTCACAAAACACCTTACTACACTTATGGAAATAAAAAGCAGCACCTCATCTTCACAGCTTTTATTGGTGCAGCCGTTTTCTTATCAATTGACCTTAACATCACGAGAATTGCCAACAATGATCTGATGAATAGCTTCTGGAAATTTCCCGACCATAAGACTGAAAAAGTTTTAAGAGTCGAAGTGATGGCCCAGCAGTGGCTTTGGTCATTCCGCTATACTGGACCTGATGGAGAATTTGGAACGAGTGATGATATTGTTACCAATAATGATCTTAGAGTTCCGACCAACACAAAAATCCTTTTCCATCTAACGGCCAAAGACGTGATTCACTCTTTCTTCGTTCCTAACGTTCGTCTTAAAGTTGATACGATTCCAGGAAGAATCACTCGTGTTTGGTGGGAAGTTAATAAACCTGGCACCTACGATATTGCTTGTGCAGAGATGTGTGGAACGAATCACTATCTCATGAAAGCAAGACTTACTGTTTATACTGAAGAAGAATTTAACAAATGGTTGTCGGGCTCAACATTGCTCGCAGCTAATACGAATGACCCAAGCGATGAAAATCTAGCTTGGGGCTGGAAGTGGGAGGATTAATTTATGAGCGGCGGTTATAACGAAATTCATCCAGAGCCGACCACATTCTGGAGTAAATACATTTTATCTTTTGACCACAAAGTCATCGCAAAACAATTCCTTTGGTACGGAATATTCTTTTTGGGCGTCGGTGGCCTGATGGCCATTCTCATTCGCTGGACATTGGCAAATCCGGGAATTCCATTTCCGGTCCTTGGAAACTTGCTATTCCCTGCTTCTGGCGGAGTTGTTCCACCAGACACTTACTCCATGCTTTTCACAATGCATGGAACGATTATGATCTTCTATGCGATTACACCTATTCTAATCGGTGCATTCGGTAACTATTGTATCCCACTCATGATTGGTGCCAGAGATATGGCATTTCCTCTTCTGAACATGCTCTCCTTCTGGTTTGCATTTTTATCGGGTGCTGTCCTTCTTATCTCCTTCTTTGTTCCACTTGGTGCTGCAGACGGAGGTTGGACATCTTACCCAACCCTCTCAACACTTATCGGAAGCCCGGGTATGGGACAGACACTTTGGTGTGTTGCCATTTTCCTATTTGGTGTTTCCTCTACGATGGGTGCAGTGAACTATGTGACAACTGTTATCACTCTTCGTGCACCAGGCATGGGTTACTTTGACATGCCTCTTACAATTTGGGGTTTATGGCTAACGGCCATCCTTAACGCCATCTTCGTTCCAGTCCTAGGAGCGGGTGTTATTCTTCTTATCCTAGATCGTGTGATGGGCACCACTTTCTTCCTCGCGGGTGCTTCAGCGACTTCCGGTTCAGGGGACCCGGTTTTATTTCAGCACGTCTTTTGGATTTTTGGCCACCCAGAGGTTTATATTCTTATTCTTCCGGCCTGGGGAATTGTTTCAGATCTTCTCTCTTTCTTTTCAAGAAAGCCTGCCTTCGGGGCCAAGGCAACAGCACTCTCTATGACTGCCGTTACGGTACTTTCGACTCTGGTTTATGGTCACCATATGTTCACAACCCAGATGAGTCCATTACTCACGCAGTCGTTCATGACTCTTACAATGACGATCTCTATACCATCGGCAATCTTCTTTGCTAACTGGCTTGGAACAATCTGGAGGGGTTCAATCCGTTTCGATTCACCAATGCTCTTTTCTCTCGGAGTTGTTTTTGTATTCGGATTAGGCGGGCTTACCGGTCTTCATCTAGGAACAGTGACAACCGATCTCTATCTTCACGACACATATTTTGTGGTTGGTCACTTTCACTACACAATGGCCGCATCTGTTCTTCTAGGTGGATTTGCCGGAATCTACTTCTGGTTTCCTAAAATGTTCGGTCGAATGATGAATGAAACAATGGCGAAAATTCACTTCTGGGGAACAATGATTCCGCTCAATGGAATTTTCTTTGGTATGTTAATTGTTGGATACGGTGGGATGCATCGTCGTATTTACAACCCATTTGTTTATGAATCGCTTCAGCGTCTCATTCCGGTCAATAACATCATTACCACTTCGGCCCTACTTATGGGTGCCTTCCAGTTGGTGTTTCTTTACAATTTTATCGCATCTCTTTTAAGAGGTCCAAAAGCTGAAAGTAATCCTTGGCAAGTGGGAACTCTGGAGTGGACCATTCCTTCACCTCCTCCGCATCACAACTATGATGTGATTCCAGTCGTGAAATGTGGTCCTCATGAACTTGGGAACCCTAACCTTAAAACAGGCAGAGATTTCCAATACCAGACTGAGGAACTTGTCGAAGCATGAGTTTAAAAAGAAGTGAACTTCAAATTAATTTGGCCACTAACATCGTCATCATTTCGGTGTCGATGTTATTTGCTACTCTTTTCATGGGATATGCGATTTATCGTACCTCGGCCACTGTCTGGCCTCCTATGGGAATTAGTCGAATTTCACTCGTACTCCCGAGTCTTAGCACTGTGGTGCTTTTTATCAGCAGTTTTTTTTGTTACCGAGTTTCCAAGAACATTAGAAAAGTTAATTTTCCTAATGCACACAGGAATTTAAACCTTACGATTGTATTTGGTGTAGGTTTTTTAATTCTTCAGGGACTCCTTTGGAATCAAATGAAAAATACTGGAATCTATGTAAGCTCGGGTATTTTTGCTTCACTTAACTATGCATTCACCTGGATTCATTTTGCTCACATGGTCGCTGGACTCGTGGGTCTTATTTATCTAAAGAGGGTTTTGAAACCCGAAACCATTAATCTTCAGACGAAAACCAAGAGTGTAGAAAACTTTTGGTACTTCCTGGAAATCGTATGGATCATTATGTTTGTAACTTTGTTTGTATTTTAAATACTTTGAGGACGATTATGAAAAACTTAAGTATTCTTTTCCCAATGGTCACACTTCTTCTCGTAAGTTGTAACTCTAGAGAATTCAAAGAATCAAAAACCTTCGCTGGCGGTAAAGTAGTTTCAGCTTCTACGCTGAACCAAGGTAAGGACACGTACCAAGAGTACTGTCTTCAGTGTCACGGAAATCAAGGTGAAGGAAATGGCCCATCCTCAAAAGGGATGTATCCACCTCCAAGAAATCTTACTTTGGGCATCTACAAGTTTGCTAACGTTGTTTCAGGCGAACTACCACACGACGAAGATTTCTATCGGATTATCAATCATGGATTGAATGGAACTCCTATGCTTCCATGGGACCTTCATGGCGAGCGTCTCGAGAGTGTTGTTCAGTACATCAAAACTTTTGCACCTCAAGTTTGGGAAGGTGCGGATAAGACTCTTGGAACTAAATTTGAAGTGCCAAAAGATCCGTTCGGGGATACCTACAAACATATCGCGGTTGAAAAGGGTAAAAAAGTATTCCACATCACTGCGGCCTGTATTCAGTGTCACCGTGGCTATGAATCGAAAGATAATATTTCAAAATATAACGTTGAAATTAACAAAGTTGCTTTGAGGCCTGAAGAATTTGCAGCTGACCTATACCAGCTGAAACTTCAAGACGGTGAATTTAACTACAAAGTTGTACCACCTGATTTCACTTTCCACGATTTAAGAAGCATTACTGATGTTGAGTCTATAGTCGTCCGCCTCATGTATGGTGTTGCTGGCTCTGGTATGCCAGGCTGGAAAGACGTCGTTACTGATGAAGAGCTTTGGGCACTGGCCTATTATGTGGATTATTTAAGGGAATTTAAAAAGGATGCCGTTCAAAGAGAAGCATTTCTTTCTGGGATCAAGGAATAAGAGAAATGGGAAATGTAATGGATCCGGAGAGAGGAAAATTGGGAATGATTCAAAAACTGGTTTCCAGTAAGCTATTCTGGTTCATGGCAGTGACTTTCTTGTTCTCCTACCCTATTGCTAAAAGCATTCAGAGGCAGTTACCAATTGAACTACCGGTTATGGGGAACGTACCATCCTTTACCTTCACAGATGAAAACGGAAAGCCCTTCGGCACAAATAATCTGAATGGAAAAGTGTACATAGCAAATTTTATTTTCACTCAGTGTCAGACTGTTTGTCCCAATATACTTGGAAAAGTTCAGACAGTTCAACACAGGATTCGGGGAGTTATTGATCGGGCGGCGATTGTTTCTTTTACCGTAGACCCTCAAAATGACACACCCAAAGTATTGTTTCGTAAGGCGCGGGAAATGAAGGCCAATCCAAATGTTTGGCGATTTGTTTCGGGCCCCATAGAGGAAACAAAAAAGCTTCTGGTTGAGGGTTTCAAAGTACCGATGGGCGACAAGGAAATTGCTGAGAACATCATGGATGTTGCCCATTCCAGTAAGCTTGTTCTGGTCGATCAGGCAGGAAAGATCAGG
>CAXNNO010000174.1:0-5800 GCA_964203555.1 Bacteriovoracales bacterium | reverse complement strand
TGCCAAGAATTCCATTCTCAGACTGGATCATGACTTCCATGTCCCTCGGAATATAATTGGCCACGAGAGTAGGAATTCCAATTCCTAAGTTGACGTAGTAGCCATCTTTCATCTCCCTGGCAATTCTTTGGGCAATCTGTTCTCTTGATAGTGCCATATGAGGTTTTCCTTATTTTTTGATTGTTCTTTGTTCAATCCGCTTCTCAAAACTTCCCTGGATGAGACGGTCAACGTAAATACCGGGCACATGAATGAAGTTGGGGTCAAGTTCACCGGCCTCCACAATTTCTTCCACTTCAACAACAGTGATTTTTCCGGCGGTCGCCATCATGGGATTAAAATTAGCGGCCGTTTTTCTGAAAATAAGATTTCCAAAGGTGTCGGCCTTCCATGCCTTAACGAGTGAAAAGTCGGCCTTGGGAAAAGCGGACTCAAGAACATACGGACGACCTTCGAACATTTTAATGTCCTTTCCTTCGGCCACAAGTGTACCATAGCCAGTTGCTGTGAAAAATCCAGGAATTCCGGCCCCCGACGCACGAATTTTTTCGGCCAAGGTCCCTTGAGGCGTTAGTTCCAGTTCCAGCTCTCCACTTAAAACCTGTTTTTCAAATAATGCATTTTCTCCGACGTAAGAAGAAATCATTTTTTTGACTTGTTTTTTCTCCAAAAGAATTCCAAGTCCAAATCCATCGACACCGGCATTATTGGAAGCGATGGTAAGTTCACTCACACCGAGCTCATAAACCTTTTTAATAAGATTTTCAGGAATGCCGCAAAGGCCGAAGCCTCCTACCATTAAAAACATGCCGTCCTTAAGGCCGTCGAGTGCCTCTTCGTATGTTTTAACTACCTTATTAAAACCGGACATCAAGTACTCCTTTGAGAATTTCCTCCGTTGAGATTAACATAGACAAAAGGAGTGTGCCAAAGAGTATACGCTCTCTTGAAGGCATTCCCAGGCGGAGGTATTGATGAAGCAGATCGTTGGATTTTTTACGAAGTTATGTGAATCCTATTTGCCTGATGCTTTTGTCTTTAGTCTTGTTTTGACACTGTTTGTCTTTTTACTGGCCGCTGGTTTCACTCCCCATTCGCCGATGACATTGATTGATTTCTGGGGAAAGGACTTTTGGTCTCTTAACGCCTTTGCCATGCAGATGGTGTTTGTGCTCATCACTGGCCACATGGTGGCGTCAACCCCATTGATCAAAAAAAATCTGGAACTAACTGTGTCGTTTGTTCATTCAGAAAAAAGTGCCCTCGTTGTTCTGTCGATTTTTTCAATTCTTGCCTGCTGGATCAATTGGGGCTTTGGCCTCATCGCCTCAGGAATACTTGCCGTTAAATTTGCCAGGAAACTGGGAAGAATTAATTTTGGTCTTTTTGTTGCCACGGCCTATAGCGGTTTCTTAGTTTGGCATGGCGGTCTTTCCGGATCCATTCCTATGAAAATGGCCGGACACGACGAGATTCTTACGAACATTTACCCTGATCTTTCAATTCCCCTCAGCCAAACCATATTCTCCACCTGGAACCTTTTGATTGTTGTGCTTCTGCTGATGGCACTTCCCATGCTTTCCCTTTCGATGAGAACGGAAGACAAGGTGGTGGTAACTGTCCCGGATGATACTGAAGAAGAAATTGAGTCCGATAAAAAAAATCTGAGTTTCAGAAATAAACTTGAGAATGGAACAATCTTAAACAGAATATTTTTTATCATCATGCTCATTTTCATCATCAAAGGAAATTCAAACTTTGACATTAATCGAGTAAACTTAATCTTTTTGTCTCTGGCGATACTGCTCCACGGAACTCCTCGAAAATTTTTGAAATCCCTGGAAGACTCAATTGGTAATGCCAGTGGCATTATTATTCAATTTCCTTTTTATGCCGGCATTATGGGCATCATGCAATACTCAGGTCTGGCCGATCAAATTTCGGTCATGTTTGTTGAGATCTCGACTCCCAAAACACTTCCACTCTGGACTTTTTTAAGTGGAGGGATTGTCAATTTCTTCATTCCTAGTGGTGGAGGTCAGTGGGTCGTTCAGGGCCCCATCATGCTTAAGGCCGCCCGAAGTCTGAACGTTGATCCCGCCAAGATCTCAATGGCCTTGGCATGGGGTGACGCCTGGACTAATATGGTTCAACCCTTCTGGGCACTGCCCATTCTTGGTTTAGCGAAAATTCAACTCAGAGAGATTATGGGGTATTGTCTTCTCATCACCATGGTATCGGGAGCGATTATCAGTAGTGTGTTTTTATTATTTTAAAAATCGATAACTTTTTCTACTATCTCCGGGTGATCCACAAACGGATTTCTAACTTTCTGATGTCTGGCGATTGCCTCATGGCGCTTAATTTCGTTGGCATCGATTGGATCGATTTTGTGCCACTGTCGTAGAGTGACTTCCTCGCTCCTGTTTATTGGGAGATTGTAATGCATGGAAAAGTAAAATAGGGCACGGGCGACATTTCCGCGATGTGGGGCCGGTGGGGTATAAACCTCACCGCCATTAATGAGTCCCATTCTTGACTTACTGCAACCCTCGCCTTCCATTCTGTCAAAGACTTCTGGTACCAGGCCGAAGGGTGTATTACCTCTTACAGAGTTTGCGTGTGAATCAGTCAGATAAAGGTGATGCATGTCTGACTTCTGCATTTCTTTATGAATGTGTCCGTTAAATTTAGACTGCGGCCACGTGTGTTCTATATTAACTCTGTCATGCATACTGGATACTTCCTCTAAGTTTGAGAAGTAGAATTTCTTTCCACAGTAAACATCTAAAACATATTTTCCCTCGGTATCTTTAAGCATATCCAATTCTCCGAACATGATCTTTCGGGCCGCCTCGTAACCAACGACAGAATGGCGATAACAATTGCCTTTGCATTCGCCAGAAATGACGTCAAGTTTTCCCGCGAGAGATAGATGTGTTTCGTTGAGGATTTTCTGAATAAGAGTTCGTTCAAACGTTTTACCTGACTGAAGGGCGGTGTAGAATTCTTCACCGTAATAGGCCCATTTTTGAGTGCCGATTTTCTGATCCTGTTGGGCCAAACTTAATGAGGCATCTAGGAGCAACAAAAGAGCAAAGAAAAACTTCATGAACATCCCTTATGTAAAAATTTGAAAAAACTTTAGGATGCCCAAACTTAATTGTCACTTAATTTAAACTAATAATTGGTCTTAACAATAATTTAACAATTCGCGAGCTAAATTAAATAAAATACCCATTAATTAAGCACTTAATGATACGCGTTACCGCAAAGGGTCAGACACTGGTCCTGCATATAAAATGCAACTCTTCCTAATGCTCTTAAAAGAGCGAGGTCGTTGGGTAAATTTTTGTGATCCAGACCTATGATCAAGAGTGGATTTTTTTGATGACCAATTAGTCATGATGGGGATTTCATTTTGATTTATTTTTTCTGGAATGTGTTGTTTCGGACTGATCTTTAATAAATTTACAAATAGAAAGATTAACCTGATGATTTTTGTCGCTGAATCCACTTACGCCCAACATGCGGCATAGGCGTTGTCTTTCCTTACAGCGATCCCATGATCTCAGGCAATTCCGGCCGGTCGATGACTGGAACGAGGAAAAAGTGTCAGTTATTTCCTCATTAAGTTTTTGAAGATTATAAAAGAATTCTCTGATATTCATTTAGAATGACTCAATTCTTTTTTGTTCTTACTAATATTGAAGCTGAAACAATTCTCAAAGAGGAAATTAAACTTCGCTATCCTGAATTACGCTTGAGTTATTCTAGGCCGGGATTCATAACATTTAAAGGGGAGAGAGAAGTTAGCTTCAATCCTCTTTTTTGCAGAGTGAGCGGTTTAAGCCTTGGAAAATTTAAAAAAAGTGAATTAAAGCAGGACAGGGCGTGGGTTTTTTCTGTGAATAGTCATCTCCCGATTCCTGAGGATCTCCAGAAATTGTCTGATAAATCGATCTTTAAAAAGGGAGAGACTGTCACATTGATCATGATGACTGGTCCTGATGAGTTCTGGGTTGGTTCCTACACTCTTAGAACTCACCACCTTCAAACTCCGGGTGAGGTGTCCTCAATCCTGGAAAAAGACGTTCCCAGTAGGGCGTATTATAAACTGGCCGAAGCCTATGAGGCCTTTGATCTTCCTTTTGATCACCAGGAAACGGTGCTTGAACTGGGGTCCGCTCCAGGGGGAGCGAGTTTGTTTCTTTTAGAGCAGGACCTGAGGATTTTGGGAGTCGATCCGGCCGAGATGGATTCCGGAATTACAAAAAATATCAATTTTAAACACATTAAAAAACCCTTTGAAGTTCTGGAAGAAAAGGATTTCAAAAGAGGTGTCGATTGGATTATTTCCGATATCAACCTTCCACCGACCGTTGTTGTGAGAGAAATTTTCAGGATGCTGACATTTCTTGAGCCAAGGGGTCTGATAATAACTCTCAAAATAAATGATATGAAACACCTGAATATGATCTCTGCAATCAGGGACCAGGTACAAAATCAGGGTTTTGATCGTGTCGAGTTAAAATATCTTCCAAGCCATAAAAAAGAGATTGCTCTTATTGCTCTTCGCTCATAAATCCCTGTGGAAAGAATTGATCGAAAGGATCGTATTCTTTTTTGAGGTCATGAAACAGTTTGACTTGATTCGGTCCATGAAACTTTTTGATATATTTTTTCTTAATGAGACCAATGCCATGTTCTGCGAATGGGGACCCTTTCCATTCAAGAACCGCGCTGTATAGTTTTTGGAACTGATCCAGGCATTTCTGGGTTTGTTCTTTATCAGGCATATAATTATAGTGAAGGTGAGCATCTCCAAAGTGGCCGAAGAGGCAATAGCGCACACCAATTTTTGAGGCTTCACGATAGAAATTCATGAGATCCTCGAAATGTTCCTGGTCAACCTGGACGTCGGTTCCAACTTTAACCACTCCCATTTTTGAATTCTCTTCAAAAATGCCACGAGGCACACCGGCACGGATTCGGTGAAATTTATTTTCAGCAATTTCAAAGACATTATCCGGTGACACATTTTCAAGTGAACAAAGGACATTTTCGTAGATGTGTTCAAACGCCTTGGTTTTGATTTCCAGAAAAATGACGTCTTGATTTTGTCCCGGTCTTTCCTCCGGTGCTAAGTAATTCATACAATTTGAATCAAGGAGTTCACACGACATGATGTCGGCCCTGTGGGACTGAACGGCACGATAGATCTCCAGATGTGCTTTCAGGTCCTCTTCCCAGCGAGACAGAAGCATGAAGACATATGTGACGGGTTCATTTTCAACAGTCTCGATTTCCACCTCAGTCACGAGACCCAGCTGACCCTCGGTGCCGATCATGAGATCTGTCGCCTTTTGAAATCGAGGGTAGGGAGCATTTTTAAAGTTTTCGTAGTGCTTAAAATCGTTTTGATAAGATTTAAGGGCCGGGGATTGAGTTGAAAACTCTTCTTCCCTTTTGAGTTCTTTTTCAACACCGTTGTAATCGAGGTACTTCATTCTTACGACCTGCGAGCGCATATTACCAAAAGCAAAACAGCGCTCTCCGGTGCATGAGGTTGCAATACCGGCCGTAATTAAGGCCAGTTGCTCAGTTGGAGACGTTTTCAGAGTTCTCCCTTTTGAGCGAAGAAAATTTTTGGCATCTTCCCAGGATACTGCACCTTTGAGTAATAAGTTGCCTTCCGGAGTGATGTCCATGTGTGGAGGGAGCCTCGAGAGGTCGCACAGGAAAAAGTCTGACTCTTTTTTCCATGGCAGGAGAGTTTCTAGCTTATCGTAGGGAATGA
>CAXNNO010000173.1:0-5809 GCA_964203555.1 Bacteriovoracales bacterium | reverse complement strand
ATGGCAACCTTATGGCCGTCAATGTAACCAAAACCAGTCACCATTGAAGGGTCATCAGAAAAACGTCTATCCCCATGCACCTCGTGAAAATCCGTGACTAATTTTTCAATGTAATCGATCGTATGTGGTCGAGCGGGGTGACGAGATAGCTGCGTTCTCTCCCAGGGAGACAACTTCGTAAAAATATCCTCCAACATCCGATTAACCTTGGCCTCGAGCGCCTCAATTTCGTGAGTGATGTCGATATTGTGATGTGAAGTTTGTTTGAGTTCACGAATCTGATTTTCTAATTCCGATACCGGTCGTTCAAAATCTAAAGTAAAATCCATCAAAACCCTCGGGGTTAAGTTAGTAATCAATGACCTGTAGTAAGGTTTGGATAAATTACCTCGAGAGAAAAGAAATTGCACGAATTTCCTCTCTCTGGATTCGCTAAACACCTGAAAACTCGTCGCTATTCCCAGCCCTGAACTTCACCGGATTCAAAGTAGATGTATTTCGGTGCGCCATCAAATCGATAGAGCCATCTTTCGTTCTGATGCCGGGGATTCCCTGCAATTTCAACTTTTATGGGTTTACCGCAGGAACTCAATACGTCTTCTTTTTTCATTCCTAAATTGACGTCATTTTTATTTAAGGAAAACACTTTATCTGAATTACTCTCGGGGGCCGGTTTCGACGGATTCATAAATCCCCTTCCCACGAGGTAGTCCTTTCTTTCGTAGTGAGGGAGCTTTAAAAAGTAGATTTTCTCAGAACTCGTTTTGAATTGATGTTTATGTCGGTTGTAAAACTGAAGATCCTCAAGGTCCTGACGGGTCTCGAGCTGCTGCAGTTCCGACTTTAAAAAACGCTCGGATCTTTCGAGGGGATTTTGATCAGAAGCGATTTCACGCCCGGCCTGGGAAAATGGTGTAGACCAGTTTTCATCAACATCACCCTCAATCACCGGAAAGTCGTGATGAGGTCTAAAAAAACTCCGATGATCGAACCCAGACCCCGCGAGGATCGACTTCCCCTGATGAAACTGGGCGCAGCTTACTGAGAATGTAAGAACAAAAAAAATAATGAGTCTTCGAAAAGACATAAAAAACCATCCTTTGTTCCTTTACATCCCAGATCCTATCGGACATTTTTTTATCCCTTTTAGTCCTTATGTCGCGCGGGAATAAATGACCCTTAATGGAGTAAAATACTTTTTATTCATTAATATGTTTCCGGTGCCGATAGGGTAAAACGATGGGACTCATAGAAAAAATAGAAACCTTCATCAATGCTCTTTTATTCAAACTCTTCGGGTTGATGGCAAAGCTCGTGCCTCAGAAAATAAAAAGCTCAATTCAGCGCCGACTCGATCAGTGGGGCCAGTTCAAAGAAAATCTCCCTTCGCGCTTCATGGCCTTCGTTCTCAATTTCGCGAAAACTCGCACAACATTATTAGTTGCCTATAAAAATAAAATTGTCTCTGACTCTAAAAATGCTATCGCTGATTTGAACACCAAATATCCGGGTGCCAACAAAATCAAGGCACTTATTATTGTGCCCTTTGTATTCATCAAAGGCTGGCTTGAAGGATTGTCCGCAACTCAGGCCATTTTGCTACTGCTGTTCACGGGAGGATCCATCCTCGCTGTGATCGGAATTGGATTTTCCGGGAGAAAGCTTGCCCATAATCATTTTGGAGTCTCGCGAAATCCCGCCTCGGAAGAGATTTCCTATGACCGACCTGATTATTACAAAAAACAAACCAAGCATGTTCAAATCAGTAACCTTCGCCTCCCGGTTTATTTGGCGGAGTTAAATGAAGTGCGGGCGGTTGATATTGATTTCATCGCCACAATGTCCAATCGTCAAAGTAAGATGTTTCTTGAGCAGCATGATTTTCAATTCAGGGATCATCTCATCATTCAAATGGAACCCTCCATCGCCTCTTTTCCTCTGGAAGAGGAGGGGAAAGAAATTATTCGAAAAAAACTTTTTCAAGAGATCAACGAATTCCTCATTCTTCACAATGTTGTTGGTGAAGTAAAAGAAATTAAAATCACAGATGTCATGGCGAATTAGAATTTTCCAGAATCGATTTGACTGTTTTTTCAGTAATTCGAAGTTTCCTCGCGGCCAGGGCAAGATTCCCCTCACAAAGGCCAATGGCCTTTTTAACATAATCCTCCTTCCACTCTCTCATCGATCTTAATTCAAAGGGAGCATTCAAACTCGTTAAATCAGAACTCTTGATAAGAAGCTCCTCATCGAGATGATCAAATTCAAGTTTAGTGGAGCGGGAGAGGATTTTCTTTTTCTCAAGATGCCCGAATACTTGTCTCAAATTACCAGGCCAGGCAAGTGTCTCGTAAAAGTCTGTTAATTTCTTGGATAAACTAACACCCTCCTTTAAACAAAAATACTGACAGGCCTGTCTGATTTTATCAGGGTCATTTCTTAAAGAATGCAAATCCAGCGTGTGTCCTGACTTTAGCCGGTAAAAAAAGTCTTTTCGGAATTTTCCCTGATAAACCAGTTCTTCGAGTTTTCTTCCGGAGGCAAAAATAAGCCGCGTTGTAATCGACCTCTCTTTCATTTCTCCGACTCTTCTGAATTGCTTGTTATCCAAAAAAGACAGAAGTTTTGTTTGAAGTTCCATGGGCAGTGAATCGATTTCATCGAGGAACAATGTCCCATTGGCCGCTTCTTCAAAGGCGCCCGATTTGTCACTTGTAGCACCGGTGAAGGAACCTTTTTTATGACCAAATAATTCTGATTCGATGAGAAGCGGATTGAAAGAGGAAAGGTTGATGGCGACGAACTTTCCCCTTCTTTCGCTCTTGCTGTGAATTTTCGAGGCCAGATGAGTTTTACCGGTACCGGTTTCCCCCTGGATAAGAATTTTTAAATCAGAAGAAATAAGAGCTTGCTCCATCAGAACCGGATGATCAAAATGGCGATCAATCACTTCTCTTAAGTCAAACGGATCAAAGTTCATCTTGTTGTCGTCAATGAAAAGTCGATCGAGCCTTTCAACGTAGGCTTCTTTGGCAGCGGTGCCGTTGAGCCAGAAGGGATTTCCTTTAAGGGTTCTTAATACAAATCTTCTCTCATCTTCTCCCTCATCGAGTTCGAGGCGGTAGTGAAAATGCTTGGCCTCGCTGTTTGGGAGTTCAATGTAACTGAGAGATAAATTTTCAGGGCGGTAATCATGAGAAATAAGATCGATGCAATGTCTATTAAGCGTGAAGGCCTTTTTCTTACCTGTGAATGGGTAAATTCGACAACAATCTCCAATTCTGACTCCTGAAGTTTCAATCTGCATTTTCATCATTTTTCTCTGGTACATCTTTTCTCCTGCTTTTATTTAAGACGCTATTCCGTAGTTTTTCTGATAAGATGACCCTTTAGAAAATTAAATTTTTAGGATTAGAGCATGAACATTCAAAAGGGAAATACCGAATTTTTAATGGGGATCGATACTATCGAACAACTTAAGCAGTGGCTTAATGAGCATTCCTTTGCCAACGGCATAGCCTTTATTGGTCGTTCCAATGTTGGAAAATCGTCATTAATCAATTCTCTTTTTGGAAAATCGACGGCCCGGGTCTCCAAGACTCCCGGCAGGACTCGCCAGGTAAATATTTTTGATTTCGTGGTGGAGAATAGAGAGACAAAATCACTTGAGCATTTCTACCTCTTTGATGTGCCTGGTTATGGACATGCGGATGTATCCAAGGAAATGGCGAATAATTGGCAGTACTTACTGGATACTTTTTTCCAATTATGCAGTGAAAAAATTCTTCTCCTCAATATTCAGGACGCGAGACATCCTTTGCAGGAAAGTGACCTTGTTTTTCATCAGTACATTAAAAGCTTTGAGCTCGAAACCTACTTGCTGTTTAATAAAATTGATAAGCTTAAAACTCAAAGTGAACGCGCCAGGCTTAAGTCCCACATGCCTGAGATTTATAAAAAATTTAAATGGGTAAAACAAATTCATTTTACCTCGGCCGAAAAAGGCGATGGCATTCCTGAAGTAGAATTGGCGATTATTAATTTTGTTAAGCGCAATAGTGACATGAAGGGATTTAACTGACTGAATTAATCGTGGTATAAAGAACCCCCTCTGGAGGATCTCTCTGCCTTAGGATAAAATGTCATCATGTTGAATCTCAATCATCTATTCATAGCACCCGAGGATGATCTTAAAGTCAGTACCATCTTCCATGAACTCAGGGAGAGATATAAAGATTATAAGGATCCCTGGGGCTTCAATCTCGACTTGTGTGAAAAAACCATTCGAAAGCTCCTCCCGATTTACCGCTCATATTTTAAAGTAAGAGTCTTTGGGGCGGAAAATGTAAAGGATCATTCCTACATTGTGGCCTCTAACCATTCCGGACAAATTCCCATCGATGCCATGCTGATCACGATGGCCTTTGTCATGGATGTTACTCCTCCTCGGGTATTAAGAGCGATGGTGGAGAGATTCATGGCGCAACTTCCTTTTATTGGTGACCTTACGGCCCAGACAGGTTCCATCCTCGGAGATAGAGCGAACTGTGCCTATCTTGTTGATCACGGTGAATCCATATTGGTTTTTCCGGAGGGAGTTCGCGGGATTTCAAAGAACACCCCGGATTATTATAAGTTAAGACACTTCTCGGAGGGGTTTTATCGAATCGCCCTTCAGAAGAGGACCCCGATTCTTCCTGTTTGTGTGATTGGTGCAGAGGAGATGTTCCCGTTTGTTTTTCATTCAAAAAAAATCGCCAATCTCCTGAAACTGCCTGCTCTCCCGCTCTCTGCTAACTTAGTTCCCCTGCCTTCCCCGATTGATATTTACATCGGTAAAGAGATTCCCATTCCCGACCATATGGAAGTTGAGTCTTCGGATAAAAGCATGACAGAAAGTATTTATCACATAGAAAACACCATCAAGAGAATGATCATTACGGGACTTAAAAATCGACGGCCTTTCTTTGAAACTTTGAGAAAACCAATTGCAAAATTTGTGATCAAAGAATTTAAATCAAAGGTCAAGCGTGATTAAACCTAAGAAAATTTTGATTATTGGAATTGCCGGTGGACTCGCTCAGATGACCGCGAGACTCATTTTGAACGAACATCCCGATTGGGAAATTATTGGTACTGACTCCAGGGACATTTCCGAAGTCATCCAACTTCCGGGACTGACTTGTCTGAATATTAAGTACTCCCGGGGAAACTTTGAAAATCTTTTCAGAACTCATCACTTTGATGTGGTTTATCATCTTGGACGCATCAGCCACTCATCGAATGAACAAAATGTTCTGGCCAAGCGAATTGATCTATCGGTTATGGGAACCAATCGCATTTTAGATTTATGTGAGAGATCGGGCATAAAAAAAGTCATCATCTTGTCGACCTTTCATGTCTACGGTGCCTTGCCGGATAATTCAATCTTTCTGACTGAGGAAGCTCCTTTAAGGGCGAGCATTCGGCATCCGGAACTTCGTGACGTTATTGAAATGGATCAAATCTGCACCAGTTGGATGTGGAAAAATCAAAAGGAAATATCCACCATCGTCTTAAGGCCATGCAATATCATTGGCACACAAATTCAAAATTCAATGACAAAATTTCTCGCCGGACGAGTCGCGCTGAAACCGGTGGATTACAACCCCTTTTTTCAATTCATTCATGAGTTTGATATGGCCCATATTCTTTATAAATCACTCGAGTCTCTTCCGACCGGAACTTATAATGTCGCGGGAGATGACTTTATTTCATTAAGAGATGCTCTAAAAACTGTCGGCACAAAAGGCGTTCCCTTCCCTATGAT
>CAXNNO010000172.1:0-5816 GCA_964203555.1 Bacteriovoracales bacterium | reverse complement strand
CTCGGATAAATGGCAGCGGGTGTCGCGCATGAAATTAATAATCCCCTAACCATCATTATGGGTAATACCCAGATCCTTAAGCAGTTTGCCAAGATGAACGAGTTGAGTGCATCGGATGTGCTCAATATGTGCTCAAAAATTGACAACACTGTCGTTCGAATCGCGAAGATTGTTTCGGGACTTAAAACATTTGCACGGGACGGATCAAAGGATCCCTTTGAAAAAATCAATCTTTCTAAATTGATTGAAGAAACGCTGAGTTTTTGTGAGGCCCGATTTAAGAGCCATCAAGTCAAAATGATTGTTGAAAAAATTGATCCGGAACTCGAACTTGACTGTCGATCCATTCAGATGAGTCAGGTGCTGTTAAATCTTCTGAATAACGCCTTCGATGCAGTTTCATCAAATCAAAACAGTTGGGTTAAAATTTCAGTTGAGGCCAGCGCAAATAATGTCATCCTTTGTGTCGAGGATTCGGGACCCGGGATACCAGTAGCAATTCAGGATAAAATTATGGAGCCCTTTTTTACAACTAAAGAAGTTGGTAAAGGAACCGGCCTGGGTCTAAGTCTTTGCAAGGGATTAATTGAATCTCAGAATGGGACTTTGGAGTTGGACACCGGGGCAGCTCACACAAAATTTGTTTTAAAGTTGCCTAAAACGCAAATTAGGCCTTAAATCAATTTACGCCTTCCTTCATTTGTAAAATCCTTAAAGCTCATGGAGGTCATTATGAAAAAGCCAAGGGTCAGTAGAAAGCTATTAAAAGGAAGAAGCAACAAAGGTGCTGTGACAAGTGGAGATAATTCCGCATTCAGTAAGGTTCACCGTTTTTTGAAGAAGGCAATGAAGCACAGACTGACATAATCAGTTCCATTTTTAAAAAAAATCTTAACCCGCTCTTCATTTAATTCTTTTAAAAAAATTGATTCATGAAGAGAATGATCATCAATGATGAACATTCTCTTCATGCTCTCCATTTGGATTTTTTTTCAAGTCCATCACTCTATCGCCCAGGACTGCTCTGAGGTGAATCTCATCAGTTCACCCGACTCCCCTTTCTCCCGAATCCCCGTTTATAATCAGGAAAAAACCAACATATGCTACGCCTATGCCGCTGCCCAAATGGTGGATTATCAACTCATAAAAAATGGTGCTTCTGAAAGATCCATCCATCCGGCCTGGCTTGCAATGAATTATGCTCTTTCAAAAAACAGAACCGGAATCGATATTGGACACACCAAGGAGGCGATTGAGGCCTTAGTTAAAAATGATAACTGTCAGTTTAAAACCGTGAGTGATTCCCTTGTCGGTTGGGCAGGACAAACCGACATTGCTGAAGAAAGCATTCTGGCGTTAATTGAAAAAAAATCAAGCGGACCGACTGATGGCATTGATCCTCATTTCCAGAAAATCGTTTCCAAGATTCAAAACTCCCCATTAAATTCCGTTGAACTCATTTCTCATATTCTTTTTCCAGCTTGTGAGAAACGGATAAAGATGGTTTTACCTCTGGTCAATCGCTATAATCTGGATCAGCTTCCAGATGACCGTGATTTTGAAGAATTTATTCAACAAAGGCTCGCGCGATCTCCTTCCCCCTTGTCAGTTGCCTACTGTGCCCGAGTCTGGAAAGAGCCCAATTATGACGGCATCGAAATCAATTCTGCCGGCAAGCGGGATAAACTCAAAAATGACTGCGAGTATCACGAGTCTCTGGTGGTAGGAAAAAAGTTGACTCAAGGAAGCTGTCATTTTCTTGTGAGAAATACCTGGGGTGATCGTTGGAAAAGTAGTAACCGGGACTGGAAATGCTTATGCAGAAATCGCCAGAGTGGTCATTATGTTGATGACTGCGAATCCTTCACTCACTCTGATGAATCCTTTTCTGTCGAGGCGTGTTGGATTCCGGCCGACAAATTGAGTAAAAATGTAGGTGTTATCACAATCATTGAATGAAACTTTCCAGACAGAACCCATTCGTTATAAGATTAAAACCACCATGAATGTAAAATCCAATTTTGCAGAAACCATTAATACCACTTGCCCCTGCAAAACACTTGATCGACAAAAACTTCTGGCCGAACTTGGTAAAGAAAACAGACTGGAAGGTCTTGATCAGAAAATGATGGACTCAAGACCTCATTTATTTTCTTCCACCACCGTCTTTATTAATCAGAAAAATATTGATGAGATAAAACACCTTATCTCCGTCATTGACAGAACCATCAAGAGTTCCAAATACAAAGAAGTTATTCTGGCCAATGCTCCTCAAGTTGCAAAACCTGACTGGGGAACCAGCGGGGTCTTCATGGGGTATGATTTTCATCTCACGGGCGAGGGGCCAAAATTAATTGAAATAAACACCAATGCCGGGGGCGCGTTCCTTAATGCTGAACTTGCGAGATCGCAAACTGACTGCTGTGGGGAGTTTAAATTTGAGAAAAATATTGAAAAAATATTTTATGAAATGTTTTTAAATGAGTGGATGCTGCAAAAAGGTACCCTCCCCCTCAGGACGGTAGCTATCGTAGATGAGAGTCCTGAGTCTCAGTTTCTTTTCCCTGAATTCAAACTATTTGAGTGGCTGCTCAATTCTTACAATGTGCAATGCTTTATTCTGGATCCCAAGGATCTGGTCTGGAGAGATCAGAAGTTGTGGTACGGAGAAATTTCAATTGATCTCATCTATAACAGGTTAACCGACTTTTATCTTGAAAACGATAAGTTGAAGGTGTTAAAAAACGCCTATCTTTCCGGCTCCGTTGTCATGACCCCTAACCCACATCACTTTGCACTTTATGCCAATAAAGCTAATTTTGAAGTTCTCAGTCATGAATCTCACCTGATGAGTTTGGATATTACTCCCGCGGACATCAACACACTTCTTAAAGGCATTCCCGCCACAGAAAAATTAGTCGCAGGAGCATCCGAGACGTATTGGAATCGACGAAAGGAATTATTTTTCAAACCGATGATTGGGTACGGCAGTAAAGCGGGTTACCGTGGGGATAAAATCACCAAAAGAGTCTGGGAGGAAATTCTTCAGGGAGACTATGTGGCACAGAGAATAGTTTCCCCCAGTCGCCGGGTGATTGAAGTTGATGGAAAAAAATCAAATTTAAAAGTCGATTTAAGGGCCTACGTTTACGCGGGCGCAGTCCAGTTTCTCGCGGCAAGACTCTATTCAGGACAGACCACGAACTTCAGGACTGAGGGGGGTGGATTTGCCCCAGTTTGTATAACTCAACTCTGAGAAAGCATTTGTTATTAAAATCAATAGAATACATCCACGGGGATGTTCCCACTTCTTATAGATAACCTCTATCGGCCCATAGAAATCAAAGATTAGATATAAATCCCCTTTCATACGATGATCACCTGGTGAGCATATCTTAAATATAACCAGGAGAATCCAATGAGCACAATGATCAATAAGAAAGTCACAGAGTTTAAAGCACAGGCCTATCATCAGGGGGAATTTAAAACAATCACCCATAAAGATATCGAGGGACAGTGGTCCATTTTCTTTTTCTATCCCGCAGACTTCACTTTTGTTTGTCCCACTGAATTGGTGGATGTTGCAGAAAAATACGAAGAATTCAAAAAGATGGGTGTTGAAGTTTATTCAATCAGCACGGACACTCACTTCACGCACAAGGCCTGGCACGATAGCTCGGAGTCAATTAAGAAAATCAATTACCCCATGCTGGCCGATCCAACCGGGGCGATTTCTAAGGCATTTGGGGTCTATATTGAGGAACAAGGTCTAGCGGACAGGGGAACATTTCTCATTGATCCGGATGGAAAAATCAAGCTCGTAGAAATAAACGATGCTGGCATAGGAAGAAATGCCGAGGAATTGATGAGAAAAGTTCAGGCCTCTTTGTTTGTAAGAAATCATCCAAATGAAGTCTGTCCTGCTAAATGGAAACCCGGAGCTAAGACTCTTAAACCTGGTCTTGATCTTGTTGGTAAAATTTAGATTTAATTTTTTAAATCAAAAGAGGATTTATGTTGGACGTTGAAATGCTCGAGCAATTAACCCAAGTGTTTGAAGGATTGGATAAAGAAGTGACTTTGGTTACTCATGATTCGCCTCATGAAAATCAGGAAGAACTTCTAGAGCTTATTCAGGATCTAGAAATGACCACGAGAAAAATTCGCCTCAAAAAATCAGAAGAATTTTCCGAGGTTCCGAAACTTTCAATTTATTACGATCATCAACACTCCGGCATAACTTTTCTCGGGGTTCCCGGGGGGCATGAGTTTACTTCACTAGTCATGGCAATTCTTAACGTTGATGGTAAAGGTAAAAGGCCGGATGAAAATCTCATAAAGCGGGTTCAAAATCTCAGGGGACCGATTGAACTAAAAACAGTCATCTCCCTTTCCTGCGAAAATTGTCCAGAAGTCGTACAGGCGCTCAATTTAATGAGCACGCTCAGAAAAGATTTTAAACACACGACGATCGATGGAGGGTTAGTTCAGGACGAGATCAAGCGGCTCGGAATCCTGGGTGTTCCAAGTGTGATGAAGGGCGACAAGCTTATAAACTCAGGCAAAATCAGTTTCATGGACCTCATCACTGTCCTCGAAGAAGAGTTTGGAAAAAATGAGTCCGAAGAGATGGAAAATGAAAATCTTCACCTGGGTCACTATGATGTGATCGTTCTTGGGGCGGGCCCGGCCGGGGCCTCAAGTGCTATCTATTCGGCCAGAAAAGGACTTAAAACGGCCATGATCGCTGAACGCCTGGGAGGTCAGGTTAAGGACACGAAGGGCATTGAAAATCTCATTTCTGTTATTTACACCGAAGGGCCTCAACTTGCTTCACAACTCTTTCATCATATTTCGGCCTACGATATCAAAATCCTGGAAAATCGTCGGATTAAATCAGTCAGTACCGGCCCCATCAAAAAAATAGAACTCACGAGCGGAGAATTTATTTTCACAAAGTCCCTCATTATTGCAACCGGTGCTAAGTGGAGAGATCTCGGAATACCAGGGGAGAAAGAGTATCTTGGCCGCGGTGTGGCCTTCTGTCCCCATTGTGATGGACCTTATTTTAAAGGGAAAAGCATCGCAGTCATCGGAGGAGGAAATTCTGGGGTTGAGGCGGCACTAGACCTCGCGGGGATTGTAAAGAATGTGACCGTTTTTGAGTTCACCCCTGATCTTAAGGCCGACCAGATTCTCATCGATAAGCTAGAGTCCTTGCCAAATGTGACTATTCTCAAAAATTCAAAGGCCCACAAAATCATCGGAGACAACACCAGAGTCACGGCCCTTGAGTACGAGGATCGCTCGACAGGAGAATTGAAAACGCTGGAACTCGACGGCATCTTCGTGCAGATTGGTTTAATACCTAACAGCGGTTTCATCCAAGATGTGGTGAAAACAAATAATGCCGGAGAAATTATTATTGATAAAAAATGCAGAACCAATATTCCAGGAATTTATGCCGCCGGAGATGTCACAGATGTTCCCTATAAGCAGATCATTATAGCCATGGGTGAGGGAGCAAAGGCGGGACTCTCCTCCTTTGAGGACCTGTAAATTGTTCGCCGTTAACTGGGGATGGTTTTCGGCGTTTTCTTCCTTTCTAATGGCGTCTTTTATTTAACGCCCCTTTGCTTTTTCCTTCTCCTTTCAAAGTCTTGTGCTTTCAATGCGTGAGCTATCAGCTTGCAGACAACTGCCCTCATGAAGAAAACAACTGATCAATTAGATTTGATACCCCCTTATTGTCCCAATTCCCAATGTCGATTTCATTTTGGAACAAATGATCTCTTTTACGTAAAAAATGGTTGGGC
>CAXNNO010000171.1:0-5816 GCA_964203555.1 Bacteriovoracales bacterium | reverse complement strand
CCTGTAGTCTTTTCAATTAAGACTTCTTCATTTCCAGGTACTGCTTCTGAAGTTTTGCAGAAATATCTTTCGACATGAAATTGAATATTTTCGAGGCCTTCTTCGGATCTAGAACCTTAAGAATCTGAACAGCGATATCAGAGTCCTGAATGGATAAAACATCAGCAGCTTTCTCTGGTTTCATATTAGATACCATTTCCACCAACTGACCAATCCGGGCGTTGGCTTCGTTTTCATTTTTGTCCACGCAGCCGATAATTTTTTTTTGTTGTGCAGTTAATTCTATATATTTTTTTGCGACTTCAGATTCTGAGATAGCTATTTCATCCTGGTGCTTTTGAATCTCAATTTCTCGAAGCTTTAATTTCGCGTCTTTATCCAGGAGTTCTTTTGTAAGTTCTGAAACAGACTTATTTTTTATTTTATCAACCTGGCCTTTGACTTCTTCTGCCACCTTTTTGATAAATTCCTCTTCCGAGTAGGTCTTGGCGTTGGCGGTTAAGGCCGCAAGACCTATGAGAGTGGTCACAAATATTTTCATAATGAAGCCTTCTTATCCCGAAACTGCAACCAGTTCTGAGTCTGTTCTTCTACCTTCTGATCTATTTCTTTATTAACTGCTTTTCTGTACTCATCATAGTTTTTCTGTTTGAGATTCTCCATGACTTTCAGATCACCTCTTAACTGTGCCAGTTCATGTTTTTTATCGGCAATTTGCTCTTCCTGCTTTTTCTTGTCTTTTTCCAGTAATTCTATGTTTTTAATTTTACCGGATATCAACATCGGAAATGCCTGAACTTGATTTCCTAACAATCCATCTTTAAGAGAGCCTTCCTGGATATTGTAGTAGTTACTTATTTCTTTTTCATCATGGTGAATTTGATCTTCAATTTTATTCAACCCCATAATTAACTGACCCAGCTGCATACGACAATTTTCTTCTTTAAGTTTTCTCACTTTAAGAACTGGCTCCAACCGGAAAGTATATTTTTTCATATTTATCTAAAGTTAGGATCCGTCGCCGACTCTGCCTTGCGGGCAATTTCGAGCATACGGTCGAAAAGTTCCTCAATCGTAAATGATTCTTCGACTTGCTGACGAAGGAGATTAATAAGGTCATCGTAGATGACAATCGCCTTATCAACTTTCGCGTTTGACCCTCTGGCATAAGCACCCACGGTTATAAGATCCTCTGATTCTTTATAGGCCGCAAGTAAATCTCTTAAGTGAGAGGCCACAATCTTGTGCTCTTTAGAAGAAACTTTGGGCATGACCCTCGAAATAGAGGCGAGAATATCAATCGCCGGATAATGGTTTCTGGCGGCGAGCTGACGGGATAAAACAATGTGACCATCGGAAATACCTCGTACGGCATCAGCGATGGGCTCATCCATGTCTCCCCCCTCGACGAGTACGGTATAAATCCCTGTAATAGAACCCGCCCCTTTTTTTGTTCCTGCTCTTTCCAGAAGTTTAGGAAGTTTGGCAAAGACCGACGGAGTGTAGCCTTTTTGGCCGGGAGGCTCTCCCGTCGAAAGTGCAATTTCCCGATTGGCCATGGCAAAACGAGTTATGGAATCCATCATTAATAAAATATCCTGACCTTGATCCCGAAAGTATTCAGCGATAGTTGTTGCTGTGTACGCCGCTTTCATACGAATAAGTGCTGACGTATCTGAAGTCGCAACCACAACAACCGATCTCTTCATTCCCTCTTCGCCTAAGTCAGACTGAATAAATTCCAGAACCTCACGGCCTCGCTCTCCAATGAGGGCGATGACATTGATGTCAGCGTTGGTATTTCTTGCAATCATACCCATTAATACCGATTTACCAACACCTGATCCGGCCATAATAGCAAGACGCTGACCTTTACCAGCCGTAAGAAAACAGTTGATGGAATTTATTCCCGTATCAAGTGCCTCACGAATCGGGGGACGATCAAGTGGGTTAATGGGAATCCCGAAAATAGATCTTTTTTCAAAGGGTCCAACAATGGGGCCTTTGCCATCCATTGGATTGCCCTGAAAATCAATAACTCTTCCAAGCATGTTGGCAGAAATATTGATCTCAGTAACAATTTCTTTCAAATGAATTTTAGTCTCAGAATTAATTCCCGAGATTTCATTATAGGGCATGACCATGCAGTTCTGACCCTGGATAGCGACAACTTCACCCAACGAGCGCTCACCATTTTCTGCGATAAATTCAACGTTGGAACCAAGTACGGCCCTTGGCACACTGGCCTCGTACACCATTCCACGAGAAGCCGTGATTTTACCGATTTTCTCATAGGGAATTCGATTCTCGATGTGCCTTATAATTTTATTCAGGCCTAGATCATTCATGCTTCAGAACCTGTTCAAAAATTTTATCTATATTTTGGAAAACACTTTCCATTGAGCCATCAATGAGTCCATTCTCACTTTCAAGAATGATTCCCGGATAATTGATTTCGGGAACGATTTCGATCCTCACGTTTGAAAGATCACCAACGCGCTCTTGTACAGCTTTAACCACTTCAGGCATATAAGAAAAATTCCCACGACCGACCTTGATGATGAGATTTTTTCTGACATTAAGTTCTAAAATTAGTTTTTCAAGAAGACCCTCGAGATAAACTTTTTCATTTATCTCCTTTAAGATAATCCACTTCGTAAATCGTTTAATAAATTCATAAACCTCGGCACGGCTTTTTTCGAGAATTCTTTCCGATTGAGTCTGAACCTGGACAATAACCTGGGTAAAATCTTCGATTTTTTTGGCCAACTCCTCGTGAAATTCAACAAGGGCAATCTCCTTACCCTCGGCCCGCCCTCGCACTAAGCCATCATCAAAGGCTTCCTGAAAGGCGGCTTCGACACGTCGTTCAACTTCCTTATGAATTTGATGCTCGATATCGCTCTTCTCTTGACGGGTAAGACCACGGTAATCTCTTACAAGCTCATCAATTTTGAAGCTATTACTTTGAGCATGTTTTCTTTCAGAGCGCATTTCTTCTTCAGATGCCTTAATCGCACTCAAAGTTTCACCCTGAAGCGAAGTAAACTCAAAGGGCTTAAATTCGTTTCCAGAGACAACATGATTACTTTCCAGGTCAGCGAACTGAAAAGACTTAACCGAAGCGTTTCGTAGTTTATCCATTTAAATTCAAACCTTTTAAACAAATGCGTCGTCAGCTCCGCCGCGGGAAATAAATGCTTTACCTTTGGATTCAAGATCTTTGAGCTGCATAACAATATCTTGTTGCGCCTTCTCCACTTCAGAAATCTTGGTTGGCCCCATTGCTTCAAGGTCTTCTTTAAGAAGAGTCGATGCCCGGTTGGACATGTTCTTGTAAAGTTTCCCTTTAACATCTTCTGGCGCCGTTTTAAGGGCGATAACCAATTTATTATTATCCACAATCTTAAGAAGTTCCTGAATACCGCGATCATCAACGTAAACAAGATCTTCGAAGACAAACATAAGTTTTCTAATTTCTTCGGCAAGCTCTGGATCTTTCTCCTCAACTCTTGCCATGATATTTTTCTCTGAGGTTTTATCCATGAGATTGAGCATGTCAGCGATCGGTTCAACGCCACCAATTTGCTGAGTATCAATAGAACCGAGTGTAGAAAGTTCGGTCTTAAGTACATCGTCAAGTTGAGCAATAAGTTCCGGCGACACAAAATCCAGATTCGCCACACGCATGACCACTTCTGCCTGGAGTCCCTCTGGGAGCTTCTTCAAGACTTCCACTTTTTTATCAACCGGCAAATGAGCACAGATGAGAGCAATCGTTTGTGGATGTTCATTAATTAAAAAGTTTGCAAGAGTTCTCGTATCCACGAGTTCCAGAGATTCAAGACTATTATTACTTGTAGCGACATCAATGATCTGACCCAGGAGCATTTTTGCCCGGTCCTCACCGAGAGTTCCAAGGATAAACTCACGCCCCTTATTTTCTGAAAACAACAATTCATTGTCTTCGTTAAGAGAAGAATAAAATTCTTCTAAGACTTTTTTTACCATCCAGATCGGAGATTTTGAAATACTCGACATCACATTAATCATTCGTTTAACGTCATTATCCCGCATATGGCGAAAAATGAGTTTTGTGGTACTTGGACCGAGCGCGGATAAAAGTATCGCTGATTTTTCCTGACCTGAAAGAAGGGCATATTGCACATCAGGTTCTAGTGTTCTATTTTTATCCTCGGCCACAACTCAACTCCTGATTATGCTATCTCTTTATGAGCATCTGTAGAATGGATCATCTCGTGAATCACTTGTCCCGCCTTCGCAGGATTGAGTTCAACCAATGAAATAATTTTTTCTTTCAGCATATTACCTTCAATCTTTTCCGGATTGAGTTTGTCTTCAAGCGATGGAAGAACATCCTCAAAACCAGGAAGTTTCTGATTGGCCTGAAGCTTCTCTAGTTCTTCAATCGTTTTAGGAAGAAAATCTTCGATTGATTCAACTGAATTCTCCGTCAACCACTGAACAAAAGGACGGACGACGAGGAAGAAGAACAAAGTAATCATTGCTCCTACCATCAGGTACTTTGTGACATTCTTCATGAGTTCACGATTCTCGCGTGCTCTCATGATCGCCTCCATTTCGGAGAGATCTTCTTTGGCAAACTCCATATTTTTGATTACAAGCGAATCTCCTCTGGTTTGATTAATACCCAGTGATGATCCGACAATTTGCGCGAAGTTATTCAGTTCTTCCTGAGACCATGCCTGATATTTCGTGATGGTGACTCCATCTTCATCAGTTTTAGCGACTCCATCTTTATCCAGGATAGGAACTTTTTTTCCATCAACCATGACTGCAACTGACATGCTGGAAACTTCCGCCGTCGGTTTTTTCGATTTCGTCACAATTGTTGGAACCGCCATGTTTCTGGTAACGAGTGACTTATCAACATCATTGCGAGTTTCAGGAATACCTGGCTGGGGAGTTTCACCCGGTAAATTGGATCGGGCACCGGGGATTCCCTGAGGAGATGGTCGAACACCAACCATTTTTTGTTCATTTCTAACTTCAGATAAAACAGCTGCATTTTCAGAATCATAAGACGTCTGGGTTTCAATTTTCTCGGTGAAATCCATTTTAATGGCGACTTTAGCAATAACCCGGCCTTCTCCGATAACCCTTGAAAGTATCTCTTCCACTTTTCTTTCGTATTGAGAATTTAATTTTGTTTCCAGTGCGATACGACTGGCCGTTTCTGTCGACATATTATCGCCGTCATTTTCGGACAGCTTTTTCCCGCGAGAATCAATCACTACGACATGGTGTGATCGCATTCCATCGATAGAAGAGCTTACAAGCGATTGGATTCCTTTGATCTCGTCAGGAGTCATGACAACTCCACGCTCAACATCAAGCACCACTGATCCGCTAGGTGGTTTTCTTTCTGAAACAAAGGGTGATGCTTCGGGAATTGATAGATGGATGCGGGCACGAGTCACGCCTTTAATGTGCATGATCGTCTTGACGAGTTCGCCCTCTAAAGCACGTTGCTTATTTATTTTTTGAACAAAGGATGTTGTACCAAACGCCTGTTTATCAAAAACTTCGTATCCAACAGTCCCGTTAAAATTAACACCTTTTTTGGCAATCTCGAGGCGCCAGATTTCAACCTGGTCCTCAGGCACTTTGATCGTTTTGCCGTCATCGGCAACTTGATAGTTTATTTTGCCTTCTTCAAGCATTCTGGCTATGACTGCTGAATCATCTTTGGTCAGATCGGTGTAGAGAACTTTGTAATCAGTTTTTCCCGACCAGACTATGATTCCAACCATTGATGCAACTAGAAGGCATCC
>CAXNNO010000170.1:0-5827 GCA_964203555.1 Bacteriovoracales bacterium | reverse complement strand
CGATAATGATGACATCTGCAGATTTATTATCTTTAAGCCACAATTCCCATTTTGTTGCCCCATTTTTATTTAAAAACGACATCTGTCCAAGTTTCTTGAATTTAAGTTTTACTGAATAGGGTATTTCAAATCGGATTGTAGCCTGTGTGAGGAGGGAATTGAATTTTTCCTTAAAGTTACGATGAGGAAAAACTCCACTTATTGGAGGAGGCACGGTCGTGTTATTTATAAGATCTAATTCAAAAGGAAGATTTCCATCCATTTCCAGAACGATCTTATTTAAAGGTAAATCAGGATAAAATCTAAAAAGTTGCGTTTCTCTTAAATCTTGTCTGGTTTTAGATAATGAACTAATCAGTTCCTGGAGTTTAATTGAGGCGATTTCGCTTTCATTCCGGGTGAGGTGCGTGCTCTCGCCTTCAATTAAGGCAAGATAAATTTTTTTATCATTTGAGATGTAGAACGCTTGCTTATCTAAAGACAAATCCCCCAACGTCCACTGAATATGATCGATTTCAAAGATGAATGGGTTTGAAAAATAGGACTTCCAATCCCCTTTGATCTCCTTAATCTTTTTTATTTCTGAGAGTTTTTTCTCAATTTGTCTGAAGGTGTTGTGTGAAAGAAGGTACTCACCATCCCACCATTGTTGCTTTTTTTTTATTGCTTCAAGATTGGGGAGTTTCAAATGGGTAAAATCAGAACTGATAAGAGTATCACGCTTGTTCTCGTCCCTTTTTTGCTTTTGAAGCCTCTTTTCCTGAAAAAAATAAGTCACCAAAAGTAAAACGATCAGTATTGAAAACAGGGACAAGTTTTTCTTCATAACAATCTTCGTCGGCGGTAAATAAATATGGCAGAACCCAAAAACATAATCGGAACAACCAATATCGAAATGACAAAGATCATCTGTAAATGCTGAGAACTCAGAATCACGGGATATTCTTCAATCCCAGGACGATTAAACGAAATAATTCCCTCATCGTTTAACATCCACGAGATCGAATTGAGAAACAAAGTCGTGTTTCCAGACTGAGTCTGGTAGGCATTAATAAGAAATGAACTTGAACCAAGTAAAATAATTCTGGAAGTTGACTCTCCGGTACCTTCGGCAACACCCATTAAACCAATCGGACCTTTTGCATCTTTTTTCTCCTGATACTCTGCCTTTCCTTCTGAGACACCTTTGAGGTCCGTTTCGGCCCAACTGCCAGGAAAGCCTGAAGTATAAGCAATAATTTGTGCTGTATCTTTACCTGGGATAACTTTGACTGATGAACTCAATGGAAAAACTGTTCTTAGATTGAAGTTCTTCGTAATGATGTGGTCACCTTCATATTTACTTATGATGGGAATAGTCGCCTCTGCACCTTGAACTGTAGACAATCGATCAATAACAACGTCCTTTCCTAAATCAAGTCCAAATGGTTTAACGATCTCGACCAGGTTATCGTAGAGCTCTGCCTTAAATGCTGGGGCGAGGGCCAGGAAGAAACTGCCACCATTCTTGACGTAATCCTTTAAAAGTTCAATTTCTTGTTTAAGAAAACCTGAAATAGGGCCAAGAACCAGAACGGCCGATGCGTCTTTTGGCACACTCATCACTTTCGTCAAATCCAAAGCTTTGACCTCGTAATTCTGGGAAACAAGTTTTTGACAAAGATTGGAAATGCCTTCAGGGGAGGTTTCAGCACAACTCAGTTCCTGATGTCCAGTGACCAGATAAAGAACAACCCTCTCGGATCTTAAGGCCTTCATAATGGAGTTCGTAACTGAAAGCTCATCAACAATAGGAAATGAGGACTCTTTATCCATGTAGTTAATTAAAACGGTTCCATTTTGAGTGATGTTTTTTGCCTTAACTAAATCCAGTCGAACATCCGTGTCCACCGCTTCAATGACAATTTTGTTGTTAAGGGCCGAATAAAGCCTGAGAAGATTGAGCATCGGCCCCCACTCTTCTCTGGTGGCAAAAACAGTCAATTTCAATGGTGCCTTAACTTGTTCGATCACTTTTTTCGTCTGATCAGTCAGGCTGTTTCGTTTTTCCTTTGTCAGGTCAAACTCTCTAAAATTTTTATTCCCCAGATAATTCACAACGCCCATGATTGAAAAAAAGAGAATGATATTTATTCCATGAAATAAAACTTTTTCGAAATATTGACTTCCAACAAAGATTTTCACCTGATCAAATTTTGAGATCAGGAGAAGAAATCCGAGAGCGAAAGCAAAGATTGATAGACCAATATTGAGGGCCTTAAATTCAGGGGCGGTAATCCATAGAGCAACAACCGCCAGAAAAATAAGAACATCAATAATAATCCATAATGGGAATAACCAGCTCTTCATTACCAGTTCCTCCGACCTAAACTTTTGACTGTTAAAAAACTAAAAAAGAGGACAAAACTTACGTAATAAATCATATCCTGAGTCCCTATGAGTCCCCTGAGGATGCGCTCAAAATGAGAAGTGATTCCGATGTAGGTAAAAATTTCAGATATCATGTAATTTGAATTCAGGTGACCGCCCCAGGTAATCATCCACAAGAACATAATTCCAAGGATTGAGAGAATGGCCGCAATAATCTGATTGCCCGAAATAGACGAGCAAAAAAGCCCCAGAGAAATGTAGCAGACTCCATTGAGTAAGACACTCAAATAGGCCGCCCCAAGTAGAGTAAGATCTTTCACCCCTATGCCCCAAATGATGAGAGGAAAAACAATCGTCATAAGAAGCATTGAAAGTATGAGGCAGAGGGCAGCAAGTCCTTTTGAGAGGACGACCTGCCATTCTTTTACGGGTGCCATCCAATAGATATCCAGCGTTTCAAGTCTTTTTTCTTCAGAGAAAAGCCTCATTGTTATAAGTGGTATGAAAATAAGGAAAAGAAAATTTATGTTTGCAAAAAGTCTTAAAACAACTTCCTCCACAAACGATATCTCCTGGGCCATGTTATGAGGGATGGCCTGAATTCCGTCGGTATAGGTGACGAGAAGATTAAAGAACATGACTCCGGTGATAAGCGAAAATAACGCTATTAGCACGTACGCCAGTGGTGACGAAAAATAAGACTGAACCTCTTTTTTCCACATTGTCCAAATCATTTAAGTGTCTCCGTGACTTGTAGAAAGATATCCTCAAGCTCAGGGGACTCTATCTGCATCGTCAAAAGGTGTAATCCCTGAGAAATAATCAATTTTCCTATGTCAGGTCTGCAATCAAAGTCGTCCTCGAAAACAAGATGATATTGGCGCTCGCGACCTATGATTAATTCGTTTGTAATATTATACTTACCCATGCTGGAGAGGTCCGGGAGAACTTCCTTCTCCCCTATTCCGATTTTCAGAACTAAACCCTGCCTGAATTTTTGATGAATCTCATGCAGACTTCCACTGGCCTTTATTTTTCCCTGATGAATAATGGTGATTTGATCACAGAGTTGTTCAACTTCTGGAAGAATGTGAGAAGAAAAAAGAATTGTTTTTTCTTGTGAGAGCCGTTTAATGAAATCTCTTAATTCAACGACTGTTTGTGGATCCAGACCATTTGTGGGTTCATCCAGAATCAAAAAGGGAGCATCATAGACAATCGCCTGGGCCAGACCAACCCTCTGCTTGAAACCCTTCGAAAGATTTCCAATCAGTCTTTTTCGAACTTCCAGCAGTGAGAGCTCTGTCATGACCTTATCGACTTGATCAGTGAGTTCCTTCACGTTGTGAAGCTTTCCTACGAATTTGAGATAATTCTCCACAGACATATCCATGTAGAGAGGTGCGTTCTCGGGTAGAAGGCCGACGAGATTTTTAAGATGCAACTTTTCAGGTCCTACGGTCTCACCCATGAGAGTGACTGTTCCGGAGCTTGCTGGTAGCAGTCCCGCAATTATTTTCATCGTTGTTGATTTTCCTGCCCCGTTTGGGCCAAGAAATCCATGAATTGATCCTTTTCTTACCTCAAAAGAGATCTTATCCACGGCAATTCGCCCGGGGTATTCTTTAGTGATTCCATCAACTACTAGTATTTTATCCATATTCACCATACAATCACCAAATCATTCTCAGTTAATACACACATTATCCGATGAGCTTAAATAACTATGACTATTTTAGATACTTTTAAGTCAAGAATTCAAGTGGCAGAGCGGATCCTTATTACGACCCACGAGTTCCCTGATGCGGATGGAATTGGCTCAGAAATTTCACTTTGTTTGGCGTTACGCGAACATGGTAAGGCCTGTTATTGCATCAATGAAGAGCCACTTCTTGAAAGATACCAGTACCTTGATCAGGACAAGGTTGTACACGGATTCAATGATTTTCTGATAAAGTATCATTCCTTCACGCCTGATCTTATCATTGTAGTGGATACGAACACCAAACAGCGCGTTGGCACTAAGCTGTGTCAATTTATTGGTGAAGCCGTTCCTGTTCTTTATATCGATCATCATCCTTGTAGAGGAAGAGACTTAAGTGATCACTGCATTGATGTTACTTCGGCTGCAACGGGTCAGATCATTGGAGAAATGATTGAATCATTGGGCATCAAATTCAACAAGAAAATGGCCCTTCCCATTTACACATCCATTATTATCGACACGAGCTCTTTCCGATATCCTACAGTTTCATCCTCAACCCACAAGTTGGTGGCAAAACTCATGGATACGGGCATCAACCCGCCGGAAGCCTATAATGGGATTTATGGAACAAAACGAATTCATCATATGCATTTTTTGGCCAGTATTCTGAATACAGCATCTACAAATAAAGATGAAACAATTGCCTGGATGCTTTTGAAACGAGAAGACATTGACCGTTTTGAAGGGGATATCGAAGATACCCATGCTTTTATTAACAACCTCTTGGTTCTCAATGATATTAAAGTTGCCTGCATGTTTCGGGACGACGGAGACCAGGTGAAAATGAGTCTCAGGTCATCAGGCGATTATGATGTCGGTCATATTGCCCTCGCCTTAGGCGGAGGTGGTCATTCACATTCCGCTGCGACTGTTTTTAATCGCAGTCCAGATCAGACGATCGAATCGATTATAGAAAACGCCATCAAAAAAGTTGAAGAGGTTTTAGGTCGACTCGAAAAAGAGTAAAAAGATTATTCGTTTTTGTTTAAATATTTAGACATTCTGGATTTAAATAGACGTTCATTCCATTTGAGACCAAATCTTCTTAGTGCTTTCCTGTCTTGATTCATATAGCTGCTATCAATCTGATGATAGAGCTTCAGGATATTGTCCTCATCGAAATCTTGAAGAAAATAAGCTCCCTGAGTGAGGTATTCGGATTGAATTTTAAGATCTCGAACGACAACAGGCCTTCCAGTCGCCATGGCACCAAATGCTTTCGAGGGGAAGAATGTTCGACTAAAATCCCAAACGACCTTGGCCTGATGGGAATAAAGCGCATTCGTGGCCTCGCAATGGTCTCCCCCAAATTCAACTTGCGGAAACTCTTTTTTAATTGAATCCAAATGAGAATCCGGACCCAGTACTCTGATCAGTTCATTTTTTGACACTAATATTTTAACGATCAATCGAAATTGATCAATTGTTAAATCGTGGGTGTAGAGAAGTTGATGAGTAAAAATGAAATGATGATCCTCATCCTTAACGAATGGATACTCCTCAGTCCTGTAAGTGGGAACAATGACTTCAGAATTTGGCAGGTGTAATCGTTCTTTAAGGGCTTCAGAACTAACGGCAATTTTGGGAAATTTGACAAGGGCCTTTTCTCGCCAGTCATTCACATAGGGAGCAAAGATTTTTTGCCATCCCAGCTTGTCCTGATCGATAAAATCCCAGTCGAGAAGATAAAGA
>CAXNNO010000169.1:0-5844 GCA_964203555.1 Bacteriovoracales bacterium | reverse complement strand
AGTCAGGTGCTAGGTCATCGGGCGGTGGGAGTCGTCTACGATCCGGACTTTGAGCATTTTGGAAATTACGTTCCTACTTCACTGGCCAATCGCTACGACGCCTTTATTTTCCTCGACCACACACATGCGCTTACTCCTCTGGATGTTTCTTTTGATGCTCATAAAATCCCAGACACTTATCCCTTTGGCGATAAATATTAAAAGGAAAAAATATGCAACGTGAAATATCTATTCCACTTCCTCATGTAACCCTTAAAGGCCATTTATCCTATTTCTCTCATCCTCGAGCCTGGGTCATCTTTGTTCATGGGAGCGGCAGTTCGCACCAAAGCCCCAGAAATATCATGGTGGCAGAAAGACTAAATGCTCAAGGGTATGCGACATTTCTATTCGATCTCTTAACAGAGGAAGAAGATGAAGTTTATGCCAATCGCTTTGATATTCCGCTGCTGTCTCAACGTCTCTCGGAGGTCACGGGTTGGCTCCAGCGATTCGTCGAATATCATCAGGAACCCATTATTTATTTCGGCGCGAGCACTGGAGCTGCCGCAGCTCTGGTGGCAGCGGCGCTACCTTATCGGAAAATTCCATTGGCCGCAGTGGTAAGTCGCGGAGGAAGACCGGATCTTGCGCAAAAAGAGAATCTAGAGCAGGTAAGCGTACCTGTTCTGCTATTAGTCGGTAGTGCTGATCATCAGGTGATCACTTATAACCGAATGGCCTTGAATCAGCTTCATCAAGCAAACCTGGTGTTGATTGAGGGAGCGACTCATCTTTTTACTGAACCTGGCACACTTGAGCAAGTTGTGACGGAAACTTGCGATTGGCTTGATAGAGTTCTTCCTAAGCAAAATTCTCTGGAGGGTGTAGTATGAATTTTTACTTCGAAGACAGAGCTGATGCAGGAAAAAAACTCGGAGAAACTTTATCCCGGTTGGATCTTAGACAACCTTTGATCATGGCGCTGCCTCGTGGGGGTGTCATTATCGCTGACGAGGTGGCCAAGATTCTCCATGCTCCGATGGACGTGGTTATTTCCAGAAAGATATGTGCACCTGGTAACCCGGAATTCGGAATCGGTGCCATCTCTGAAGATGAGATTGCGCACTTCAGGCCGGAGGAGTTACTGTATTTTGAGAATAAAGAAGGTCTCAAGGAATTTATGATCCTTGAAGAAAAGGCAGAACTACGACGGCGCAAAGAAATGTACAGAGAAGGAAAACCTCTCTCCGATATGGCCGGGAGAACTCTGGTGGTCGTTGATGATGGTCTTGCTACTGGCGCGACGGCCTTAGCTGCGGCGACATTCCTGAGAACCCTTCATCCAGCTAAATTGATTCTTGCTGTTCCAGTCGGCCCAGCGGATGTTGGTCCTGAAATTAGAAAAAGTTTCGATCAGATCATCTGTCTTAATTCGTTAGAAAATCTGAGTAGTGTCGGTAAATGGTATAAGAAATTTAATCAGGTAGAAGACCAAGAGGTCATAGATGTTCTTCATAAGTACCACTAACTATGACTAAGATAAAATCTATCAGTCATTCACTAATTCGAGCCTGGCTTGAGTACCAAAGACTTGTGGGGTTGGCGATTGAGAAAAAATCAACCGGCAACATCCACAATCTTCGTATTGCTACCCAGAAGCTTGAAGCCGCGATTGTCCTTTCAAAAAACATCGTTGACATCCGTCACCCTCGTCGAATCGTTCGTGAATTTCGAGATGTTCGCAAGAGTGTTGGGCCTGTGCGAGAACTTCAAGTAAAACTCAAGGGTCTCAAATCTTCCGGAACTAAACAGAGTCATAAAAAGAAAGTGCTTTTAAAAAGACTTGAGATCATTCAGGAAAAAAGCTCCCACTCGTTGGAAGAGATCCGACTAAGGCATCAAGAAAAAGACATACGGAGCATTGAGTTTAAACTGCTCTGCCGTGAAGAGAAAGAGAGGCCAGGGGTGCTGAGAGATATTCTGGTGGACCTGCTCATTAAGAAGCGCGCGAAACTCTGCGCAGAGCTTGAAACTTTTTCTCAATTTAAATTAGATGAACTTCACCATTTGCGAATGAAGATAAAACGATTCCGATACATGAAGGAAGTCTTTAATTCGATTGCCGGTTTGGGACAAGATGATATCTGCGAACTTGTAAAAGTTCAGCGGAATCTAGGAGTTATTTTAGATAGCAAAGAACTTGATCGATCAGAGATTAAAAAGCTGATCAAATTTGCCAACCAGTCTTTAACTCGTCTGGTTCTCACTTCTCAGTGAGGATGTATCAATTTATTTTTCTTTCTTTTTTTTATATTCATAATTTCTAAAATGAGGCCTCCGAAGCCTATGAAGAGCCAAAAACCAAGAAAAAAAAGTAAGAAAATTAATCCGATATCTGACAACGTTATCCCCTTGCTAGGGACTAGCCTATCCAAAATACCATTTCAAAGAAATGATATGGATCAGTCCAAATTCAAGCATCGAGTACAACCTTTTCATCCAGAAGTTTGCCAGTGTCGCATATTCCTTATCAAAGGTGACCATTAGCGGAGGCGAATTACACGGCCTGAAAGTTATTAATCAGCAAGTTGCATCAGTTCAATTCATGACCCTTATCATGGTGGAACCTTCTCTTCCTTGTACTATCCTCTTGCAGAATATAAAATGGAGTCCTTATGAAATCTTTTACTTCACTCATTCTTGATTCTCGGAAGTTTAAGCGAAAGACTTGGCTCGGGATGTTTCCAGGGAAAAAGTCGTGAAACTCCGGGGCCTATCTGAACAAGAAGCTCTTGAACTTCTTGACCAACATGGACTCAATGAATTAATTGACGACGGTTATCGATCTCTTCCAAAAATTATTTTGAATGCTTTTAGTGAGCCGACTGTTCTCCTTCTACTCGGCATAGGGCTCCTATATCTTTTCCTAGGTGAAATCCAAGAACTTTACAGTCTAATTTCTTTTTTATTCCTCATCGTTGGTATAACCATATATCAGGAAGGGAAAACTGAGAAAACGCTGAAGGCCCTGAAAGATCTTTCCTCTCCAAGGGCAACAGTCATAAGAGATGGTGTAACCAAGAAAATTGCAGCTCAAAATCTCGTTCCTGGTGACATCATTATTCTAAGCGAAGGTGACCGAATAGGCGCTGATATCGATTTGATAGAAGGTGGTCCGATCTCTGTCGATGAATCGATTATCACCGGAGAATCCTTTCCTGTGGAAAGAGATTCGGTAAAAAATATTAAGGCCACATCAGGTACGCTCATTCTAAGAGGACAAGCATTGGGTCGGGTTACTTCAACTGGATATAACACTGAGTTGGGAAAGATTGGAAGATCACTGAAAGAAGAAAAGACCACTTCCACCCCTTTGCAACTGACCACCAGAAAACTCGTGAAGAAGTTAAGCCTCATCACCGGGGTACTTACATTGTTTGTGATATTTTTTTACTGGGTGTTCCAGCATAAACTGATTGATGGCATTTTCGCAGGTCTTACCCTCGCCATGGCCCTCATGCCAAATGAGCTACCGGCCGTCCTTCTCATCTTTCTCGCAATGGGTGCCTGGAGAATTTCAAAAAGAAAAGTCCTCACCCGTAAGATTCCTGCGATAGAAGCCTTGGGTGGCATTACCACTTTGTGTGTTGATAAAACTGGAACACTCACACAGAACAAAATGGCTATCTCCTCCATCTGGAACGGAGATAAAGAGATTTCGATTGAACAGGGTTTCCAAAGTTTACCTGAAGAATTTCACGAGGTGCTGGAATATGGTATTCTGGCCAGCTCAAAAGATCCGTTCGATCCAATGGAGAAAGCTTTCCATTCCACAGGACATTTTTTACTGAGGGAGACTGATCATCTACACCCCCAATGGATTTTGAGTAAAGAGTACCAAATCTCCAACGAACTATTGGCCGTGTCATATGCATGGAAAGGTGAAAGCAAGTTCGGTTTTAGCATAGGAGCAAAGGGAGCAACTGAAGCAATCATAGACCTGTGCCACTTAGCGCAGGACAAGTCACAAAGCATTGAAGCTCAAATGAAGAAGATGGCTTCCGAAGGATTGAGAGTCATCGGCGTTGCGAAAGCAAAGTCACCGAACTTACCGGCGATCCAACATGATTTGAATTTTGAGTTCATGGGCCTTGTTGGATTCTCGGATCCTCTCCGTTCTGATGCTCGTGCTGCGGTAGAAGAATGCCAACGGGCAGGAATTAATATCATGATGATTACAGGTGACCATCCATTCACAGCAAAAAGTATTGGTAAGATGGCCGGTTTAAAGAATCACGAGAAAGTACTTACGGGGAAAGAAATTGAGTTGATGGATGATGAAGTTCTAACGAAAGAATTAAAATCTATCCAAATTTTCTGTCGAATGAAACCCATCGACAAGTTACGAATCGTAAAACTTCTCAGGGCATCTGGTGAAGTTGTGGCAATGACCGGTGACGGTGTGAATGATGCCCCGGCATTGAAAGCGTCTAACATCGGAATCGCCATGGGGGAAAGAGGAACAGACGTCGCCCGTGAAGCTGCATCCATCGTACTGCTTGACGATAACTTCTCTTCCATTGTCGCAGCGATAAGAATTGGACGAAGGACGTTGAATAATTTGCAGGAAGCCTTCGCCTATTTACTGGTCATCCATCTGCCAATAGCGGCACTAACTATACTTCCCGTTATTTTTCGGCTTCCTCTAATTTTACTTCCCATACACATTGCATTTCTCCATCTGATTATCGAACCCGCCTGCACCATCATTTACGAATCTTCAACTGGAGACAAGGATCTCATGAAGGTGCCGCCGTTAAAGCTTGCTTCCTCAATACTTTCGAAAAAAAAACTTATTCTGAGCATGATACAGGGACTTATATTGAGTATTGTCGTTATGGGTATTTTTTCGCTTACTCTTAATAAAGGCTTTTCAGCAAAAGATGCGAGAGGTCTAACCTTTACAACTCTAATCCTTTCAAACCTTTTTTTAATATATATATCCAGATTTAAACTTGATAGACCAATGACAATCTTACTTATCGGCACAATAATATTTCTCGCACTCATCTTTTCTATACCATTCTTTCGAGAGCTTTTTCTTTTTGAAATTTTACATCTACAGGATTTGTTGATTTGTATCGTCGTGAGCATCATTTGTGCAATAGTTCTTGCGGGAATTGCTAAAGTGAGAAATTTGAAAAAACTAGTCTAGGCTTCGCATGACATTCTGAATTCTAACCAGTCGTAATAATCAAGGGGGAGACCCTAAATGCCCAAGTATAGATGGATACAGCTCTAATTCAGGCCATCCTTCTTTGGGGCATAAGCCTTAAAAGATGGGCATGCCCTACTGAATTAATTGATTTCACATGAGACCAGATTACCCAGATATCTCTAGAAGTAATGGAATAAATTGAATTCCAGGCATCAAGATCAAATCTGGTAAATAATGTTCACTAATGACAACAAACTTCATCCCCATCCTCACTTTGTGTATTTTTAAAATGGAGGGCCCACTCCCTTTCGATGTTTACATCGAACGTTTCCCAGGCAAATTTACGAAGCTCTACCACAAAGGTGATGAGTGCGACCAAGAGCAGTTGATTAACTTTGAGGCAAAATCGGTCCAGGTTATGTTCATTCGAGAAGATGACAAGGTTGTCTACGGCACCAACCTTGCTGCCATTCTGGATGATGCTATCGATTATCCTGGAAAACTGACCGATACAGAGGTTGTTGAGATTGTCGCGAGAGGCCTAGAAATTACTTTTGATAAAATACTCGAGATGGATGATGATGGGGGTGAAAACCTTCGATGGGCGCAGAGTCAGGTAAGAGCTTCCTTGAGTCTCATCACGA
>CAXNNO010000168.1:0-5864 GCA_964203555.1 Bacteriovoracales bacterium | reverse complement strand
CACCTTCGGTGATGCGAGTGTCTACTTGTGTAGGGCTCGATCCGAGGTGGAAAGCGATGTTGTCTTTAAAAGGTTCTCTCTGCTTAATGGGATACTCTTTGCGAAGTGGGTGTCCGGTGAAGCGTTCGTCCATAAGTATGCGTCTCATGTTCGGATGACCTTTAAAGGTGATACCAAACATGTCAAAAACTTCTCTTTCAAGCCAGTTGGCCCCATGAAAAATATCTGTCAGGGTGATTGCCTCTTCATTTTCGTCAACGAGGCATTTAAGACGAACTCTTGTGTGAAGAGAGAGTGAGTACTGCTGATAAACAAGTACAAAACGTTTCGGTCCGTCCTCTTTATCTTGATTGTCATAGGCTGTAATGTCCGACAGAAAATCCATCTTGAAGACTTCATCAAGCATGAATGAGCGAAAAAGCATTTTCGCATCTTCGGGGGATTTTGCCCAAATAACGGGCTCATTTAATTTATCAAATTCAACTTTACGATCAATTCCATACTTTTCAATTAAGCGTTTGTTAAGATTTTCCTGATTGACCATATAGGCCGACTTGGGAGCATTCGTAGTTGTCATTATTTCTGCTCCTGCTTGTCTTTGAGTTCTTGCTGCTGCTTAACATAGTCCTGAGTGACAGTGAATTCAGCTTTAATTTCAGATCCCAAACCCTTTCTGTAGGTCATTGCATTCAGGGCATCATCGTAGGAAGGCCGCTCGGCGGGTTTCCTATCCATGCCTTTGGAGATTTTATCCTGAAGATGAATGATGGCATGTATGAGTCCTTCCGGAATGGGAGGGCATCCAGGAACATAAACATCAACCGGCATGATTTCATCAATTCCCTGAAGAACTGAATAAGTATCAAAGATACCACCCGAAGAGGAGCATGCACCCATTGCAATAACCCATTTGGGCTCAAGCATTTGATCATTAATTGTTCGCAGGACTGGGGCCATTTTAGTGGTGATAGTTCCGGCGACAATCAACATATCTGCTTGCCGGGGAGAAAATCGAACAACCTCAGCACCGAATCTTGAAAGATCATAGGTAGAAGAAAGGGTCGACATCATCTCGATACCACAACAAGAGGTACCAAATGGCATAGGCCAGAGTGAATTCTTCTGGGCCCATTTAGCAGCTTCAGAAAGAAGGGTTGGATAAAAAAATGAACTTCCGTCTTTAGACATATTATTCTCCCTAGTCCCAGCTCAATGCGTCTCTTAATCTCAGATACAAATATCCGCCAAGAAGAAGCATAAAGAAGAGTCCCATCTCCAAGAGGATGAGAGGACCGGTTTTTAAGTAATTTTGATACACAAGAGTCCATGGGTACATGAACACGACTTCAACGTCGAAGATAAGAAAAATGATACCAACAAGATAGTAGCGAACGGAGAACTGCTGATGCGCATTACCTACATATTCAACGCCACACTCATACGTCTCATATTTTTTGGGAGTGATCTCTCTGGGGCGAGTTCCAAAAATTTTATTGATTGAAATGACCGCTGTCGCAATGACAACTCCAATCATCATAAGAATGAGAACGGCTAAATAGTCGAGAGAACCTTCAATTGGCAGAAACATAAACATCCTATGGAAATGAATGGCGTTATTTTAGCATCCGCAATGTATAAACTCAATGATTCTGAATAAAAAGCCTAAGATGTTTGACACATCAAACACAAAAAAATAAAAATTGTCTGATTTTAGTCTGAGAAAAAGTTTTTAAAAGCTTTTTAAGTTGGTATTTCACTCTCTGAAAAATTCTTGTCGCGGCAGGACATTTCACTGTTTAATCCATGTTCAAAGGAAGTGCGACAACTTTTGACGATCTTTAAACTAAACTTGAATTTAAAACGCCCCTCACTTACCTTTATGGGATGACACAAAAAGCAGAAATACTTTTGGAAGGTTCATATTTGTACTACCAAAAGGAAAAGATTTACTCGCAAGAGGAATTCAAACTCGTGCATTTACCTGAAAATCAAAGTTACCATTTCTATGCAGAGATCATTTCTAAAGTTGAAGAAGGTGAATCACTCAAAGTTTTAGTCCGATATGAAATGAATCAACATTTTATACCGATGTTTGTACGCATAGAAAAATCCATCGGCAATAAATATGCCCAGGAAACTTTCAACTTTAACCCTGAAACGCTTGAACTCGTTTACTCTTTTCTCACATCTCAGAGAACTCATGATTTTAAAAAAACGCTGGGGCACGAGGCCTACTTAACTTCTCCCGCCTTTTGCACGGCCGCTATTTTTACACAATCAAAAGCTATCGCTGAGAACCAAAAAGCAGCTATTCAATTGATTTCTACTGAAAATGAATGGTCTTATGGGGCCCCGCCAGATGAGAAGATCATTTTTGTGGAATTCAAAAATAAAGAGTTAAACAATTTTCAATTGAACGGAAACGTTCTTCCAGCAGCTCAACTGTGTTTGTACCAATACGACTCCGATCTCAAACTGGCCGAAGCGCCGGTAGAAATTATTCTTAGTAAGCATTACGGAATCCCCTATCAACTAAAATATGGGGATCAGAAAATCATCATCAAAAATTTAAAAAAGAACAATCTTCAAACCTTAAAGTAATTACCAATTTCCTTACATGCCTCAGGCAGAGGACAGGAAATAATTTGATATGGTTCCATTAATTTTTGAAACGTTCTGAGAGTATTGCCTTTCCATCTTTTGACCCGATTATCGACCAAAAGAATCGCACCATGATCATTTTCAGTCCTCAGCAAACGCCCGAACTTCTGATGAAGAGAGCGGGTTCTATGGGCCAGGAAGTAATCGTTGAATTCATTTCCAAACTTAAACTCAAAAAAATGTCGTCTTTTCTGAATGACCAAATCCTGCCGTACATCCGGAATTTTATCGACCACAATAAAAGAAAGTTTTTCCCCCGGTATGTCGATCCCTTCGCCAAAACTCTCCATTCCAATAAGAATGGCGCCGGATTCTTTTTTAAATTCCTCAACAACATTTTTACCCAGACCTTGAACGTAAACAGGTATTTTACCTTCAAATTCTCTGAGGATCATATCAGCGGCCATCTCAAACCGGAGGCGAGATGAAAACAAGAGCAAGGTCTTGCCACCAAGTTTAGAAATAAGTGGGTTCACCTCTTTAAGAAGATCGGGAATAAAAAGCGGATCAGAGATGTTTCTCGTATCCGGACAAAGATACACTTTAGAATTATTTTTGTAATCATAAACGGCATCCAGAAAGAGGCCCGTTTTGAATCTCTTATCTGGAGCAAGGTAGGTGTAGCCCGTCATCCACTCCACGCCCTGGACTCCGCTATCTCCGGAGGCATTCCCTAGGGTGGCAGAAGTGAAAACTACCGAAGAGCTTGTTAAAAGGAGTTCCTCATGAATTTTTCTACCAACATCAATAGGAGATGATTCCAGACTGTATCCATCGCTTTCGGAGTATTTCAAGATTGTGCACCACTCGGCAGGGCCTTCCAGGTAATGGTTAAAACAGTTAACCAATCTTTCAAGAGACCCAACGTTGGTTTCAAATACTGCCCATGCCTTGAGTTTTTGAGGCTCACTTTTAAAATCCTTATCCTCCCAGCGAGACATGAAAGGCATGTATAAATTAAAGAGAGACTCAAAAATAAACTGCATGGATTGAATATGATTAAGAATTGTGGCGGCCAATAAATCTTTTAATTCCTCTTTTTTAGGAAATAAGAGTTCATTGGAATAGGCGGGACTATAGTTGGGAAGTTTTTTAAACCATGACTCCACCACCATGGGCAAAGACTCAAAATGATCTCGAAGCATTTTCAGATTAAATTGGGTCTGTTCCCTGACAGATTGAATTGTCCCCTCAACCGCAAATTCATCCTCCATGGTGCCCAGAAGATAAATCAATGCTCCCATGCCTTGAGGGAAGTTTTTTTGAAATGATTCAATATTTTTGTGATGAACTTCCAAAGAGTAGGCCTTCGTGGCTTCGTTCTCGAGGCGGTGTGCCTCATCCACAATAATATACTGTGGTCGGGGGATGCTTTTCGGCCAATTGAGCATTAAAGCATGATTTCCGATGATGAGCTTTGCTTCCTTGGCCTCTCTTAACCCCTGTATGTAAGAGCACTGGCCTGAGAGCGGACAGTTCTGACCCGCGCAAGCACGATAGTCCACGGCAAGTGATGATTCTTTTTCTGCTACTTCGGAAACGAGCTTTTTTAAGATGAAAGGAATCTGCTCGCGAGTCAGTTTCATTTCATAGGGGACTCTTGAATTGTAAAAAAAGAGCATCTCAAAATATGCTTTTGAAAAGGTTTCTTGAAAACTCATCATAAAAGCATTCTTTTCGGTATCTTCACGATACAAGAGTTCACAAAGATGATTTCCTGAGCCCACCAACTTTACAACTTTCGATTCCTCACCCAAGTTCAGGAGTCTTTTCATTTGGGGAACATCTTTGGCCAGGGCCTGATCCTGCAATGTTTTTGTTCCAGTGGCTACCAGGCAGGTTTCCTTTTCGCTAAGAGAAAAAAGAATGGAGGGGAGTAAATATCCCATCGTTTTCCCCGTTCCGGTGGGTGCCTGAATCAGGGCATGAATTTTATTTTTGAAGGCCTGCCCCACTCTGAGTGAGAGCTGTTCCTGGGCCGCGCGATATTTATAATGAGGTAAAATCTGATTAATTTCTTTTTCATCTTTGAGTATGTTTTGAATATTCTGGCTGGAAAAAGTCTTTTGAAACTTATCAAAACTATCGACCTTAAGTGGTGTGGCCTTCGTCGAAAAAAGATACTTCTTACTCGCCTCCAAAAGAGAGTAATCAATGGCAAGAGCAATCTCTTCCAGCTCCTCGGGGGATAGAAAAAAGAACTTCCTATAAAAAAAGTCCTCAGAAAACTGAAGCATGACTTCTGAAATTTTTAATCTCATCTCACGGTCATGATGAGTGAGATATGTTCCTAGAAGTAAGGTTTTCAAGAGATCTCTTGAGTCAGCTAATCCCCGGTGTTCTTCTTTTTCGGCAATTCCCAGACGGGAAATAAAATATTCAAGATTAAGAATACTCGCCTCAGGAAATAAAAGGGCCAGGTAGTATAGAGAATCATGATAGGTTTCCCGTCCATTTGGATGGGGAATTTTATCAAAATAACGGCGTAAAAAACTTTCTTCAAAATTGGCGTTATGTGCCAGTAATGAGTGACCTTCCAGAGAGAGTAGATCAGGCAAGACTGTTTGCCACAAAGGTGCCTTGGCCGCCTGACTGTTGGTGATACCAGTTAATTTTGTTATATAGGAAGAAACCATGTGCTCCGGTCGCACCAAAGAAGAAAACGACCGAATAAGTTTTGTTCCTTCAAACTGATAATAACCCAGATCAATTATTTCATCAGAGGAAGGCTGAATGCCTGTCGTTTCAATATCGATGACTGCCCAGGATCCAAGACTCATTTTTACCCTTTACGCAAAGTGACATGTAATTGATCTAACATAAATTAATAGGCAGACTTTCGTCAATTATGCTAGCTTGCATTAAAAATCTTTATCAAAGTAGGAATCATGGAAGCATGGATCATGCAAATACAGTATTTATGCTTTGTATTGCTTATGATGGCGGGGATAGCCTTCAGACGTCGTCGTCAATTACATGTCAAAATAATGAGCGTCGCCATCATTTGGGACGTCCTTCTCATCCTTCAGATAGAACTCAGTCGTTCAGCTATTCTCAAGGCTTCCAATGCGTTGGCAAATGCCACGGCACTAAATATTCATGTGTCCTTTGCGGTGACCACAGTCATTTTGTATGGCTTCATGGTCTACACTGGAAGAAAAATTCTTTCTGGGAAGCATCAATTTCGCACTAAACACAAATTT
>CAXNNO010000167.1:0-5879 GCA_964203555.1 Bacteriovoracales bacterium | reverse complement strand
CAAATTTGGCTTTTATCTCTGTGGCACGCAGTACGAACTTGAGAGTGAAAAGAATGAAAACAATCTGTTTAAAACAAAATATAAAGATCTTTCGCTCTCGGAAAAACATGATCTGCAGAATCTGTATAAAAATTCTTTCTCAAAAACCTATCTCACGCTCGAAAGAGACTCAATCGAATGGGAACTCATTGAGAAAATTGATTCAGCTGATCTCTATCTGAAAAAAAATGAAGAAACAATTACAGATTACTACTTCATCAACAAGGGTCAGGATCTGACGGGAATCATCTATGAGTATGGTTCAATTAATGACCTCGCTGGCTGGCTAAAAACTATCGCTCACTTTGGTAAAGTCTGGATGGGTAAACCGATTCTTGAAACTGAGAATGTGCAATACCAATTCTTCATGGCCCCGGGAGATGTAAGGCACTTTGCTGCACTTGTGGCAAAACTCACTGAACAAAAAGTCCTGGTAAGAAATGTCAACACCTTGAAACAGGAAGTCTATTTTGACTTTAACGAAGAACTGATGGGTCTCAATGTTGATGAATTCTTATGTGGTCTCTTCGGACCTGGAACCTTTGAGGAACTGGATCTGCCTACGGTCTTTATCTCGGGATTGGAAAGTATTTAAACTGATTTAAAATTTTCTAAGTAAAGCGATTCTGGCCATAAGGTAGGCCCCAACTCCCCAGAATATCCAGCTTAAAACTGGAATCTCATTCATCGCCTGGACGTGGGGGTTTTTAATAAAGAGGGCACCACAAAGAATAAAAATACAGGCCATAAGAGAGAGTCCAAGGGAGTAAAGGGACCTGTTGATACCTTTACTAAGCTGATCCATGTCACGGATTCTAAGATCCAGAGCATAATTATTCCGCGAAGTTTCTTTTAAGAACCATTTTAAATGCTTGGGGACAATCCGCAGCCCGCTGAGAAGATCTTTTGCCACCCACATGAGTTCTTCCTGGGTATTTTTAGGAGACAAAAGTTCACCCACAAGATTGGGCAGATCCCTTTCGAGTACTTTAAATATATTGACATCAATTCCAATGGATTTTCCAACCCCATCCAGAGTTATAAGGGCGCGGAAGATAATGAACCACTCTCTGGGTAAATAGAGTTCATGTTTACTAAGTGTCTGAATCAGGTTCCGGAATAATTCGGTCATATTGGTTTCTTTGATACTCAAACCAATATGTGGGGAGATGGAATCCTTAATATCTCTAATTAATTCTTCATGATTCGGAACAGATTCGTACTCAGCGACATCAAGAAATTCATACACCAGATTATCAAAATTATGAGTAATCACTGCATAAAGGATCGCTATCAGATTGGCACGATTTTTTTTACTTAAGGTTCCCATCAGTCCAAAATCGATAATTCCAATTCTTCTATCTTTCAGAATAAAAAAATTACCACCATGGAGATCAGCGTGAAAAAAGCCATCCGCCAAGAGAGTATGGGTAAAGAGCTCAATACTCTTCTCGAGTTTCGGTCCTATATCGGGCCCCATTTCTTCAAGGGAGCTGAATTGGTTAAAAGGAACTCCGTCAAGAAACTCCAGAACCAATACCTCCAGGGAGCTAAATTCTTTATAGACTTTGGGCACTACTAAAAATTGATCTTTATCAATGACCTCAAGATTTTTTCTCAGACGCTCGCAGTTCTGCGCCTCAATCATGAAGTTAAGTTCATTTTGAGTGCTCTTAAAAAAATCCGAAATCATCTTGGACATTCCCAGAAAACGAATATCGGATGAGACTTTTTCAAGCTTCTGGACGATGTAAAAAAGAATTTCAAAATCAGTTATGATCAGCTTGGCTATGTTAGGTCGGCGAACCTTAACAACCACGTGCTCGCCGTTGTGCAGTTGGGCCCGGTAGACAACTCCAATCGATGCTGTCCCGATGGCGTTTTCATCAATGGATTGAAAAACCTCATGAAGTTTTTTACCCAGACTGTCTTCAATAACTTTTCGTGCCACTTCAAAGGGAATACCCTTAACTTGATTTTGAAGTAGTTTTAATTCTTTAATCAAAGCTGGCTCGAGAATATCTTCCCGGGTGGCCATGAGTTGACCGAGTTTAATAAAGCTCGGTCCCAATTCTTCAAAACTCTGTCTTAAGTGTTTTCCAAAGATCTGCCACCATTCTTCATCGCTTAAATCTTCACGTTTTAATTCAATTACACGGGCAGGTAAAACGAAACCCGGAATAACTTTATCCAAACCTGATTTTAGGATTAATTCCGAGAATCCATGACGGCTCAGCACTGTCAGGATTTCACGAAATCGTGACACATTCTTGATGGTTTTTGAGATACCAATACTGGTTTTGATAATATCCATATAATAACTAAGTCGCTTTTTATTTTATGGTAAGTTAAAATGCCGGGAGAACCAATGTTCATCGAACAAGAACTATTTACCCCTTATGATTAAACTGACTGTTTTAATTTTTCTTTTCTTTTCCTCCTCCCTCTGGGCGGTGAAGACCTGCAGTCGGGTGGCGACGATTAATTACCAGGAAGTTCTGGTCGACGTCAGCAGTAAAAACCGGGGAGAGGGCCTGCGCTATTACCTCGAAAAAGACGAGGTGGCCAAATCCCTTCTGAATGAGTATCAGGAAAATAATATTCCAACGTGGAAAAGTGCCGGAATGAGCACTCTGGGTACGGCGATGATGCTGGCGGGATTTTTGAATACCTCAAGCGAAGATACCGGCAATCTTAATGGCAGAAACTTCCTTCTGGTTGGGGGGGTGAGTTTGATCGCAGTGAGTTACTTGGTCTCTAAAACGAATCAGTACAATAATGAGTATTTACTTTTAAAATCGATTGAGGAATATAACAAAAGAAATACACCCAAAATCTTTTTTGCCCCAACTGATCCAAAAAACGGATTTGGCGCCGGAGTCGGTATTGGTCAGGAGTTTTAATTGTCACTTCAATGTTATAAATGCGGACAACCGCTCTCAGACACATTTAAGATTTTAGTGGGCCGCCGGGATACCTGCCCCTCGTGCATGGCCGATATAAGATGCTGTAAGATGTGCCATTTTTATGATCCGAAGGCCTACAATAGTTGCCGGGAATCTTCTGCCGATCGTGTTCAAGATAAAGAGAAAGCTAACTTTTGTGACTATTTTAAGATAGGCTCAACTGGGTCAAATCCTGACCAGGAAAGACAGAATGCCCTGGCCAAAGCTGCGGCCTTATTTAAAAAATGAGTTGAAAGGAACGATATGAGTGAACCAATGACAGTCCATGGTAAAAAGCTTCTGGAAGATGAACTCACTCATCTCATAAGAAACGAACGGGAACAGATCAAACAGGCGATTTCTGAGGCCCGGGAATTAGGGGATCTCAAAGAGAATGCCGAGTACTCTGCGGCCAAAGAACGTCAATCGATCATTGAGGGGAGAATTCTAGACGTCCAATCAAAAATTGCCCGAGGGCGAGTGATTGATGTTTCAACTCTAAGTTCTCACAAAGTAGTATTCGGTGCCACTGTCACGATTTATGATCTTCAAAAAGAGATCTCAATCACTTTTCAGATCGTCGGAGAAGATGAAGCGATGACTGATCCAAAAAAAATCTCATATAACTCTCCCCTCGGCAGATCTCTTATTGGAAAAGAAACCGGGGACGAGGTGATCGTGAAGGCCCCTAAAGGCGATTTAAATTATGAGATCCAAAATATTAAATACAGTTGAGATCAACTGGAATGCCTCTTTAAACGTTTTATCATCCGGCAAAAGGCCATCCCCCACGATCGAGAAATTGATAGATTCTGGAGTGATGAGTCTCATTGATCTTCTCTGGATTCTGCCCTTAAGAATCAACAAGATGCCCGCAATGCTTCCTTTTCGTGAAGCTCAGCTGAATCAGTTTTTCAAAGGGTCGGGAAAGGTCATTCATGTGGAAATGAGGCCTGCCTTCGGGAGAAAAGGAAAAGGGAACATCCTTCTCTACAACGGCTATGTGGTTTTAAAGGACAATCAGTCCCAAGAATCCCTGGGGCTTCGATGGTTTAATCTCTATCCCAATCAAAAAAAACAAATTGAATCACTCGATCAGATAGCTTTTCTGGGACAGGTTCAGGAGTTCAAGGCCCAAAAGCAAATCATCAATCCACAAATCATAGATCCTGATGCCAGTGCGAATGCCTATATTATTGAGTACCCCACTATTAATAAGACCAGTGGCACTCATTTGAAAAAAGTTCTCGACCTCATTCCAAAACATCTCTGGGAAAGCATACCTGAAACTCTCCCGGAACTGGGGTATGACTCAAAATTAAGTCTTGGTGAGGCATTCAAAATTATTCATGGAAAAATCCCTGCCGAAGCCTTCTCCTCACAGAAAAAAAATGCTGCAGAGGAAAGATTAATTTACGAAGAATTCCTTATCGATCAGTTAAAAATTCAGACCAGAAGAAAATTTATCAAAAGAAAGGATGCGCCCAAGATTTCTTTGGAAGAAACGAAGGTCAACGATCTGGTAAAACATCTCCCCTTCGAACTAACAAGTGATCAGCTGAAAGTCTTCATGGAAATCATTATGGACTTTAAGTCGGGTCATCCCATGATGAGAATGGTTCAGGGAGATGTTGGTTGCGGAAAAACGATCGTTGCTTTTCTGGCCGCGAGAGTCGCCAACAAAAGTGGTTTCCAGGTGGCGCTGATGTGTCCGACTGAAGCTCTTGCTAATCAGCATTATGATTCGTTTAAAGCACTCAATCCGGCGCTGAACCTTGAGCTTCTTTTAGGATCAACGAAGGCCAAGGATAAAAAAATCATCCAGAAAAATCTGATTCAGGGTGAAACGGAAATTATTATTGGTACTCATTCGCTCTTTCAGGACACAGTGGCCTTTAAAAAACTCGGTCTGGCCATTATTGATGAGCAACATAAATTTGGAGTGGAACAAAGACTCCGCCTGGTGGCCAAGGGTCAGGGAACTCACAGCTTGATTATGACGGCCACTCCGATTCCGAGAAGCCTGAGCCTCGCGCAATATGGAGATTTGGATATTTCCTCAATCAAAATGATGCCTTCGGGAAGAAAGGGCATAAAAACGAGAATCACTGAGAAAGTGAATTATGAAAAATATATTGAATTTGTTAAGGCCCGGCTCTCCATGGGAGAGCAGGCCTATTTCGTTTTTCCGGCGATAGATGAAAGTGAGACTCTTGATATTCAGAATATTAAGGCCAGTCTTAAAAAATATCAGGAAACATTTCGGGACTTTCAAGTGGGAATGCTTCATGGCCAGATGAAATCTGAAGAAAAAGAACAAACCGTTCAGGATTTTCGGGACAAAAAAATTCACCTCCTCATTTCTACAAGTGTGATTGAGGTCGGCATTGATATTCCCAATTCAACTATCATGAGTATTTATAATCCTGAGCGATTCGGACTTTCGTCTTTGCATCAACTTCGAGGTCGGGTGGGAAGGGGATCGAAAGCAGGATTTTGTTTTCTCGTGCTGGATAAAGATGTCTCGCCGGAAGCTTATCAGAGACTGAAAGTGATTGAGCAAAATCTGGATGGATTTGTTATAGCGGAGGAGGACCTTAAGTTCAGGGGGGAAGGCGACCTGTTCGGAGTAGATCAATCAGGAACTAACTCGACAAAAAAACTGGCGAATTTTCTCACTCATACGGCCATCCTTGAGCAGGTGGTTGCAGATGTTCAAAGAATGCAGGATACCCGACCGGAGATTCTTGCTCCTCATTTTGAAAGGCTCGCAAAAGATCAAAAAATCCTCGATACTATCTGAGAGGTTTTTTTCATGATTAGTTTTGAGATTGTTAAAAGTCCCGACCTGAATGTCGTGGGATCATTTCGCTATTTTCAGAATCAGATCTATCT
>CAXNNO010000166.1:0-5905 GCA_964203555.1 Bacteriovoracales bacterium | reverse complement strand
TGCAACATTTGAAACCACTCAAGGCACACCCCAGGTTAAGCGCTTTGATTATCGAAGGGCGAAAACAATCACAGCAAATCTCGATACCAAAATCATCACATCTGTTCAGGCAAATAAATTTGTAGAAGAGAGTTATAAAAAACTATCTTCACAGTACCCGGATGTTACCATGGTCTTTGGGGGTGAGCAGGAGAGTACCAACGAATCCCTCTCTTCCCTTGGGAATGCCATGATTTTGGCACTGATTGGCATTTATGCGATCATGGTTTATATCTTCCGCTCCTACCTTGCACCTGGCCTCATCATGACAACCATCCCACTTGGGCTACTTGGTGTCTCCCTGTCTTTCTGGGCCCACGGACGTCCGGTGAGTTTTCTTGCGATGATCGGAGTGATCGGTCTGGCCGGTATCATCGTCAATAATGGAATCATCCTCATCGATTTTATTAATCAAATGAAAGATGAAGGAAAGATGAGTCTGAGAGATATTCTTATCAAGGCCCCTACCATAAGATTAAGGCCAGTGATGGCCACATCTCTTACGACAATGGGTGGTCTTTTTCCCACCGCCTACGGAATTGGTGGAGCTGATGCGATGTTAGTTCCTATGACCATGGCCATGGCATGGGGATTAACGACCGGAACAATTTTGACTCTTGTCTGGATCCCGTCGGGATATGCAATCATTGATGATTTAATGAATTTGGTTAATAAAATACCTTTTTTCGCCAAACGTGCGGCCCTAAGAGAAGCTGAGGAGCGCGAGGACACGATGCAGGTCGCAAGGTGATTTTATGACAGATATTGAAACCAAAGAAAAGATCATCGGGGTTGCCAGGGTACTCTTTGCCAATCAAGGTTATGAAGGAACTTCGGTCAGGGAAATAGCCAAGTCTGCCAATGTGAATGTGGCTTCCATGAATTACTATTTTTCCAGCAAGGAAAATCTATTTCAGGAAATTATTAAAACAGGCCACCTGGCATGTGCGGAGGAACTGAGATCTCTTTTAGAGCTCAATCAGTTTAAACTCGAAAACACTCTGGTCGATTTTTTCAGATATTTTCTTTCAAATTCGCATGACCTTCTGTCACACTTTAAAATGATTTTGTCGTCCCAGCATTCTCATAACCTCATAACCGATGGTACCGAAGACGGTACTTTCGGTCCTCCTGGGGGAATGGTTATCGCAAAAGTGTTAAAAAAAGAGTGTCCGGATTGTTCTGATGAGGATTTACACTGGGCCCTCAAAACTCTCTTAGGCCAGGTTATTCACTTTTCCCTCATCTATAATTCCTGCGTAAAAAACAGTAATAAGATCCCTTATTCCCAACAGGATGATCTGGAAAAAAGCATTCGGCGGATAACCCGGATGGTTTTGTCTGAACTTAAGAATCCTCAACATGATGCCAGTAATCCTTTAGCCTGATCTTAACGTCCATCTTCTTGATAAAAATGAAAATCCCTGCAAGTTTTCGGTGAAGGAAAATCAAGTTTTTCGGTGGAGGGGAGTATTTGCATTTCTTAGTCATTCTCCACGAAAGTTCCACAGATGAATTAAAGAAATTTTTGTCATTGAAATCGAAATACTCCTCTTGCCTGAAAGGGGCCGTCAGAAATTCCATCATCTCAAAGTAGATATCCTGAACCTCTTGATCCTCTCTCGGGTCAAAAAAACCCATATCCATACTTTCCTTAAGGAGTGTTTCCCGGTCCTTGTAAAAGGAGGCGATTAAGACCTTGCGGTAACCCTCAACAAAAGTTGAATCATATTCTTTAACCGCCCCAAAATCGAGCAGGGCCAGCTGGTTATCTTTTGTGATGATAAAATTTCCTGGATTCGGATCCGTTTGGACCATTCCGTGATCAAAAATTTCTTCCAGATAAAGTTTCATAAGAAGATCTGCAAAATGCTCTTTGAGTTCCATGGAAGGCCCGGAAGATAACCAATGTGTGAAGTTACTGCCCTCAATAAAATCCTGAGTGAGGATTTTATCAGTGCTATAAGCACTATAGGCGTGAGGAACGATATAAGGTTTATTTTTTATCTTCTCTTTATAAAGAAGATGCATCTTCAGCTCATTACAGTAGTCAGCTTCCCTTATGAGGACCTCTTCTATCTCTTTTAAAAAAGGTCCAAGGTCAGTGAGAGATTTTCCTTGAACAAAATTCGCCTGTTTTAAAATAATTGCTAGAATTTTCAAATCACTTGGAATCGTTTCCGCGACACCCGGGTATTGAATTTTTATGATGACGTCTTTATCGTTTAATTTTGCCCGGTGGACTTGCCCGATACTGGCCGAGGCAATGGGAGTTCGGGTAATTTCACTAAAATCCTGAAACCGATCCTTCAATTCATGCTTAAGAATGGATTCAATTTCAGAATAGGGGAGCGTGGTTGAGTTCTGATGAAGTTGCTCCAAAACCTTTACCACCTCCGGAGGGAGGTAATCTCCAAGGTCCAGACTCAAAAGCTGACCAACTTTCATGCTGGCACCCTTGAGTTGAGAAAGAGTTTTAACAATGTCCTGATAAAGCAGCACTTTTGAACGAATTTTGTCCGCTTCATTTTCCCAAGTCTTAAGACGCGAAGAGACTTCGTTCAGGGCGAGCCTGGATGCGACCCCAAAGAGTTTAGTGCCTCGACCAAAAAGAGAAGTCGGTATTTTTGACAATTGTGCCTCCGAAGTCATTCTAGCATGGATCTAAGTTCATGAAAAAACATCCAGATGAGAACACTATCTTTTTTACCTGATGTCTAGGTTTGAATTTTTCGAAGTGTTATGATCCGTTTCTAATAAGGACTTTTATGCGATTAACATTTTTAGGTCTGCTGTTATTAACGCTGCCACTGTTTGCAGCGGAACCACTGGATTTTACAAACGATCGGGAGGGGACATCCGTTTTTTCATCTCGGTCTGACACAAATTTGATCAACAAGGCCCTTAAGCAGGTAGAAGCTCCTCAAATAATTGATGCCTTTAATGAATTAAAGAGTGAATTTTCTTCCTTAAATATTTGTTCGTTCGACATTAATGCCTCTGTGAGTGAAAAGCTCAAAAAGATTAATCCCAAATTTGATGAACTCGATGGAGTCATCTTGTATCTAAGATCTCAGAACGAATTTGATGATTCATTCGCGAAAATTCTAAGGCTGACAAATAAAACGGAAAATACCCGGATCTATTCTCCCAGAAATCCTCAACACATTCGTCCTCTGAATTCTGAAGCCGTTGCCTACGTTCAGAATCTTCTTAAAGGATTCGAGGAAAAATTAAGAACAACCTGTTTTGATGAGGCTTACAGAAATCTCATCAGGGATATTCTGAAGTATAATAAAAATCTTAAAGGTCATCATCTTCAACTCCTTTTTCAAATGTCCTATAAAAATAAAATAATGACTCGTGCTACATACTTGCGACTTGAAAAGGCGAGAATCAACGAACTTGAAACATTGCCTCTATCGATCAGAGAATATCTTAAAAAAATTCAATCACTCAGAAATCAATATCCTTTGAGAGATCCCGGTGAAAGAAGTGATTTCGTGACGATGAAAGCAGATAAATTAAAAATAAGTCGAAGACAAAAACTTCTGGAGGAATACTCTGACCTTCAGATTATTCTCATGGCAAACGTCATAAAAAAACTACGAAATCGTATTGAGGCGCCAAAGGCCGAGATTTTAATTTATGACAGAGAAAATGTTGTCGAAACAATCCCGCTCGAGGCAATGGAGCGTTTTCGACTGGCAATAAAACTTATCAGAAAGGAGATGAATCTCCTTTCATTAAACACCTACTTTGCAGGCAGAACTCCTGATTACATTGATCTCATGACAGCTGCCTATGAGACTGGAACGATTCCGGCCTCTGAGCTAGAGGAAGTCGCTGGACTCCAGGACATCTGGAATCCTAAAAAAACTATTTGGGAAAAGAGTAAAGTATGGGTCCGAACTCTGGGCTCTGTCGCTACGATAGCAATTCCTCCTCCTTATGGCTTTATACCGGCCCTTGCGCTGGTTGTGATTGAAATGACGACTCAAAAAAATGCAATTAATACTAACGATCCAACAGTGTTGTTTTAATATGAAAAAATGGTTTGCTTTGTTTTTAATTTTACCCTCTTTTGCCCTGGCCGGTAGTCAAGCAAGACTGTTTGACGTTTTAGTTCGGAATGAGAACAACCGGCCCGTTATTGAGAAAGTTCTCCTGACTGATCTCATTTCGGGGGACCGTTTTGATGGAGAGCATTTTGTTGTTGTGAGGGGAAAGTCTCATGTTGCCATTGGGCTTGATGATGGGCCAGAACTGCTATTTAGGGCAGCAACCGTTTATCATCATCTGACAATTGCTAGAAAATATTTTATCAATAATCTCAAGTCAGAATATGTTTCGAAAATGCCCAAACTCGTTATTCGAATCGATCACACTAACCAGTTTTCTGAACTCGGTCACTTTGCTCATGATAATCTTGATCCTCAGTTCAATAATGCTCTGACTATACCTGCAGGTGAAGGCCTATCATCCAGAGGTGTTAAACCATGGGGCATGGAAATATGGTTTCGCCCTTCAAAGAAAGTTCACCTGAGAGATCTAAAAACGAACAATCTGGCCAGCAGGGAATTCACTTCTCTTATGAGTGGGTTTCGTAACCAAATGCACATGCAATCTCTCCAGCGTTTTTTATTGGGGTCAGTCTCGGCGCTCACCCAAGAGGGAACTTTAAGTCCCCTGGCATCGGAGAATCTTGTTCGAACAGTCGGCTCCAGTGTCATTCTGGAAGCGAGTTATCAGCTGATAGATCCTCTGACCAAATTATTTTCAAGAAAGTGGTATTGGCTTGATTCGGCGGTTGTGCCGGAAATTATTTACCATGAATATGCCCATGCCGCTCTCTCCGATCATTTAGAATTGTCCCATTCCACTGCGACGATTGAGGGTATGGCGGATTTTTTTGCGGCCCAGATTGCTGATTCTCCAAAACTAGCGATGCAGATTAAAAAATTCAACACCTACAACGGAAAAAATGCAAAGAGAAAACAAGATTATATGATTCAGTTTGAGATGACTGACTTTGCCAACACGGACTTTTTATTCGGAGTCTTGTGGCAGCTTAAAAATATTCTTGGTGAAAAAAAGGGTGAGTCGTTTATGTTTGAGTTACGAAAAAATATAACAACCAACTCCTCAATCCGCGGGGCATTTGTAGAAGGTTTAATTAAAACCTGTGACGACCATTGTACAAACCCCTTCACTGATAAAATCATGATCCTTAAGTCACTTAACTCAAGAGGGATTTAAGGTGTCACTTTGACACTGAAATTATTTCATCGATTGAAAATATTCTTTACGAATTAAATTCGCCTGCGTTACAAGAACATTTAGTTTTTTATAACCCCTACACAATAGGAGACTCTCGTGTTTAAAAAGTTTTTTACATTAATGGTTGTTGCCGCCATTTTTACGACTCAGGCGCAGGCTTCAAGTTACAGTGGTCTAAAAGAAGCGTTTGATGAGATGAATTATTCACTCACCGTTGAGTGGGATCAGAATGATAAGAGTTTTTATGATACTCAGTTTAAAAAGTTTATGGCAACTGTTCGTGAACTTCAGAAGACAGGTTTAACTGGTAAAGAGATGATTGAGTTTGCAAAAACTCAAGTTAAGGATGCTAAAGTTGCTAGTGATCTTGAAACAGCTTTTTCAATGATTACCATTAATCGCATGTCTTCTGAGGAAGCTTCAAAATACATGTTGGATTCAATGAAGCGTGCTTATTCCCAAGGTGCTTCATGGAACGGAGAAGTTGTTCTTTATCTTTCACTTGGTCTCATTCTTGTTGCTGTCGGAGTTGGCCTTGCTGTTGGCTCGAGTGGAGACGGCGACATCGATGGATCTTCGTCTTCTG
>CAXNNO010000165.1:0-5921 GCA_964203555.1 Bacteriovoracales bacterium | reverse complement strand
ATTTCACAAAAGACTAAAAACTTTGGCGGAAGCATTCCCGTCGGCACAAACTTTTTTCAAACCTTCTACTGGCCCGGCTCCCCTGAACTTGAAGATGCTGCCGGAAATAAGGCAAATTCCACACAACCTCTTGGGTACTTTATGGCCCCCTGGATTGATCAGACGACCTACAAATCCTATTGCCTCAACTCAAGTCATTACAACAGTAATAATCCCCTTTTTAAGGCGTTCAGGGATATCATAGGAGTTGATACTGAAGGCCTATACATAGGCGAAAAAGCTCCAGAGACACTCCTCACTATTACCGGGGCCACAACCGGCTTTCCGGACTATATTCTGGTCCGGGAAAGTGATTTAAAACAGGTTTGGTTTTACTTGAAAAGCGGTGTGCCAACTCTTCCTACCGATGTAACCGCGACCAACAATGCAGTTTATTTTTACTACCCGTTAAATAAAGCATCCCCGTATGTTAAAACATCCACCCAGAGAATTTTTCGTGTACGTGGGGCCTCTGAGTTAAATTCAACAAACTCAACAACTGACACCAAAGGCGCAACATCCTCCGGATCTTCCACAAGTTATCCTCCCCACGATAGAAAGATAGGATGCGTTCCTAAGTTCTAGAGATTTCTCTTGCGCACGTGCTTAATAATGATTTTTGTGACAGGAGAAAGTTCCTGTTGAAATATGTAATAGAAAACGGACAAGGAGACTACGGAAACAGAGACGGCAAAAAAAACGCTGAAAATAAATCTCTCGACAAAACTCCAACTTTTCTTAATGAACAAACCTTTGAAGAATCCACTGAACAAAATAAAGCACAACGAAATAATGCCATACCACTTAAGATCTTTTTTCCTGAGTAATATTCCAACGGCAGATGGTAATGCTTTTTCATCCCTCAAAATTTCAACGACACAGTTTAAAACTTTCGGTTTTGAAATTAATTTTCCGACAGCACTTCGTGAAGATTTTTGAAGGATCAGGTTTTTGACATCTGATTCAGGCATGTCTTTAAAAATGTTTAACTGGAATAGTCTTTGTATGAGCTTCACCACCTTTTCATCCATCAGAGCTTTTGCACCCATTTCCTGATGGCCTAGCGTGATTATTTCCTGCTGAATTTTAAGAAGCTCTTTTTGCTTGGCATGGAGTTTATTTTCAAGACCCAGGGGAAACATCTCTTCCTGGGAAAACCCAGGAAGAGAGAATAAGGACATAATGAGGAAAAAAAAAACATTCATGCGGCTTTTTTTGAAGTCATTTTCTCATAGAAAGCGGTCATTGGAATGGCGATAAAGATAGTCGAATAAACTCCCAGGACGACCCCAATAGTCATTGCAAAGAAGAAGTCATGAATAACGGATCCACCCCAGATAAGCATGACTAGCGAAACGCCGAGAACAGTTAATGATGTGATAATTGTTCGAGACATTGTTTCGTTGAGTGCACGGTTAATTGTTTCAATAATAGTCAAATGAGGATGAGAAGCCTCAATTTCTCTTACACGATCGTAAATAACAACGGTGTCATTCACGGAATAACCGATGATGGCCAGAAGTGCCGCAACGATTTGAAGAGAAAATTCTTTCTGAGTAATGATGAAGGCACCAATAATGATTGTCACATCATGAATGAGCGCCGCAATGGCACCCGGAGCAAATTTATAATCAAATCTCAGGGCGAGATAAATCATAATAGCGAGTATCGCCCAAAATAGTGCTTTGAAGGCGGAGGTTCTTAACTCTGCACCGGCCTTAGGTCCAACAATATCATTTTTAAGAATCTCAAACTTACCCTCTCCATACTTGGAGGCGAGAACAGAATTCACCTGGTCTGAGACAGCATTCAGGTCGCCCTTATCTGTTTCTAACTTAAGAAGAAATTCATTCTGAGATTCGTCCCCAATGCTTTGTAACTGGGAAAGGGCGACCTTATTTTCCTTCATGACTTCCCGAAGCTCACCAAGCTCAACCCTCTGACTAAACTTAACCTGAACTTCCACTCCACCGCGAAAGTCCACGCCATAGTTGAGGCCCTTGGTGAAAAAGCCTGCAATACTTCCTACCACGAGGAGAAGGGAAATAATCCCTGCTACTTTAAACATTCCAACATAATTTACATTTCTAGTCGTCGTCATAAATTCAGTCCTTTAAATTAGATGCTCAATGTCTTTCTGTTGCCTTTACCGATATACATCTCAAAGAAAACTTTGCTCACAAAGTAAGAGGTGTAAACAGTTGTACAAATTCCGATGAGAAGAGTTACAGCAAACCCCCTGACCGGACCAGTCCCGAAATTCAGGAGACAAAGACCCGCGAGTGCGGTTGTTATGTTCGCATCAGCAATCGCCCAGAAAGCTTTTTCAAAACCAGTTCGTACGGCTTCAAAAGGAGTCATTCCCGACTTGATTTCTTCACGAATGCGCTCATAAATAAGGATATTACCATCTACGGCCATACCGACCGTAAGAGCAATCCCTGCAATCCCCGGAAGAGATAGAGTTGCTCCAACCAGAATAAGTGCAGAAAGTGTTAAAAGAACGTTGAGAACAATGGTTACAGTGGCAATCACACCCGAGAGTTTGTAGTAAATGCACATGAAAGTCAGAACGAGGGAGGCCCCAATAATGGCCGCCATCTGTGCCTTGTTAATGGCATCGGCCCCTAAAGAAGGTCCAACAACTCTTTGCTCTTCAAATACCAGCTCGACAGGCAAGGCACCTGCTCTAAGAACGAGGGCAAGGTCTCTTGCCTCCATCATCGTTGCATTATAATCTCCGGCACCAAGAGTGATCTGGGCAGACCCTCCGGCAATTCGACTTTGTACAACTGGTGCAGAGTAAACATTTCCATCCAATACGATCGCAAGTCGCTTTCCGATATTAGCACCGGTTATTTCTTCAAAAACCTTTGCCCCCTGAGGTTTAAACTCTAGGCCCACATAAGGACGGTTTTGTTCCTGATCAATTCTTACGATGGCTTCCTGAAGTGCTTCTCCGGTAAGCCCTGAAGTGGCCTCGACAAGATAAGGCTCAAGATTTGTGATTTCATTTGTATTTTTATTGAGGGTTTTTGAGAAAGCTATCTCATAACCTTTAGGTAAATCAGCTACGAGATTTGTGTTAATGGCGCTGACATAATCAGACCAACGCTGACCTTTTTTGTATTCAATTCCGGCCTTCTTCACTTTATCCAGCCACTCCGTAAGAGTCGTCATAGGAATATCATCGTTTACAAATTTAAATTCAAGCTTCGCCGTCCGACCGATAAGATCTTTAGCGCGAGTGATATCTTTTACCCCTGGCAGTTGAACGACAATGCGGTCCGTGCCTTGAGAAACAATTTCAGGCTCAGTAACGCCAAATTCATCAATACGATTTCGAATAACTTCAATTGATTTTGAAAGGGCGGTTTGCTCAATCTCTCGAAGGAAATCACGACCCAAGCCGTATTGCAGAGTTGTGCCTTCATCTTTTGTCAGGCGCAGAGGATAGCCATAGAATTCTTTCAGCTTATCTTTTGCGGCTTCCCGATTTGATTCCTTTGAAAGAATCAGTGAGTACTTGGGATCCTTCGGATCAGAACTATCCAGAGTACCAATTGAAGACTCTACCCCAATTTCCTGAAGTGTTGCCACCGCCTTGCGAGCGTAGCCTGCTACTTCGTCGCGGTAGACTTTATTAAAGTCGATACCAAGAACCATGTAGAGTCCACCCTGAAGATCTAATCCCAGATTGATTTTAGACTTCAGTGGAAAGGCACTGTCTTCTTTGAGGTTAAAAAATGTCGGAGAAACCGACATAAGCGCCCAAATAGCTAGCGCTGATAATAAACTAAATCGAAACCACCATCCCTTGGCCATATCTACTCCGTATCTTTAAAGGGTCTTATCAAGATTTGATTTGGAAATTTTAAACAATTTGAGGAATTAGAGCAATGATAGAAGGGGCCTTGGACCCCTTCTATTTTTAAGAATGAGAAGAATCTTTGTTTTCATCAGGACTGTCCGGAGATTTTTCCTGCTCCTGCTGAGAGGCGTCAGTCACTTTCTTGGAAGATGTATCTTCATCGTCTTGCAATTGGTCCCCAAGTCCCTTGGCGGCATTTTGAAATTCACGAATGCCTTTACCTAAACCCTTGGCAAGTTCCGGCAGTTTTTTTGGCCCAATGAAAATCAGAGCAATAACAAAAATAACAATTAATTCACCGAAACCCAAACCAAACATAAATTACTTCTTTGGTTCGTTTAAAAGTGATGATGCCGAACCGCCAACATGGGACTTTAAAACCTTCATCTTCGTCCCGCCTTCGAGTTCAAGCGTCACTAATTTTTCTGAAATCCCGGTTACCTTACCCAAGATTCCCGATTTCGTGAAAATTTCGTCTCCATGGGAGAGCTTATTTAAAAATTGTTGCTCTTCTTCCACGCGTTTTTTCTGAGGACGAATCATGAGAAAATACATCACGAGAAAAATTAATACGAATGGAACAAATGAAACCCAGGCAGGTTGGGCCGAAGCACCGGTTGTAGCTTGAGCGTGAGCACTAGAAATGAGTAAATCAAACATGGTCGTCCTTTTTTATTCCCATCGATTGGAAGTATAATTGTTATAAAATGTCCGGTAATATTCGTCAAATTCCCCTAGAAAAATGGCCTCCCGGGCCCTCTTCACCATTTGAAGGTAGAAGTGAATGTTATGATAGCTGATAAGCTGACCCGAAAGAAACTCTCCCACATTAAATAAATGACGAACATAACTTCTGGAATATCTTGAGCATACTTGACAAGAGCATTCCGGATCTGGAGGTGATGCATCCTCCAAAAATCTTGCCTTCTTAATATTGAGTGGCCCATGAGTGGTCAAGAACTGGCCGTTTCGGGCGTTTCTAGTGGGAAGCACACAGTCAAACATGTCCAGACCGGCCTTAATGCCATTAAGGACGTCCAAAGGTTTTCCAACACCCATTAAATAGCGAGGTTTTTCTTTGGGCATTGTGGGAACAAATTTTTTACAGAACTCAACCATCTCTTCATTTTTTTCTCCGACCGACAGGCCGCCCAGAGCGTAACCATCAAAGTCCAGATCAATAAGACCCTGCATGCTCTCGGTTCGAAGATCATCATGGAGACCACCCTGAATAATACCAAAAAGATGTTGGTGAGGTTTTAACTCAACAGATTTACATCTTGCGGCCCAACGATGAGTTAGCTCCATACTGAGCTTGAGTGTTTCCTTCGTGGCCGGAAGCTTGGGGCACTCATCGAATGCCATCACAATGTCAGGGCCAAGAGAGCGCTGAATTTGCATCGATTTCTCAGGGGTTATTAAGTGTTTCGTTCCATCAATATGGGATTGAAAAGTAACACCCTCTTCGGTTAGTTTATTGATATCTGAGAGAGAAAAAACCTGATAGCCACCAGAATCGGTAAGGATCGGTCTCTTCCAGCTCATAAATTTATGGAGCCCTCCCATCTTCTCGATGAGTTCGTGACCAGGTCTAAGAAATAAATGATAGGTATTTCCAAGAATGATTTCGGCATTAAGCCTTTCAAGATCTTCCTGCCATAAAGTTTTAACACTGGCGCGAGTGCCAACTGGCATAAAAATGGGAGTTTCGATCACTCCGTGTGCAGTATAAATCCGGCCCGCACGCGCCTGGCCTGAAGAGGCTTCCAACTGGAAAAATGACATAGCCCTGAAAATACTCGAGATGAGACTTTTCGTCTATTAAATTACTTCTATCCCTCGGTTTGTCTTTTTCTTTTCTTGTTTCTCAGAATCAGCATTCCGTCTCCATAGGAGAAAAATCGGTATTTCTTCTCGACTGCTATCCGATAAATATCCAGAGTCTTTTCTCTTCCGATTAAGGCACTCACCAGCATAATGAGAGATGACTGAGGTAGATGAAAATTTGTGA
>CAXNNO010000164.1:0-5931 GCA_964203555.1 Bacteriovoracales bacterium | reverse complement strand
TTCACCCAATGCTCTCCCGAAGGACATAATCTCCATGGATGATTTTTTAAAGAGTCAGTAGTAGTTTCTTTGGACGCTGGTGTTGATATTTTTGTTTCTTCTTTTCCATTCTTTGATTTTTGAAGAATTTTATCGATGCCTTCTTTGATCAAGGTTTTGATAGTAAATTTTGCGAGATTTTCAAAGAAGGATGACATCTTAGGAGCTTTTATTTTTAATCAATTTCTTAATTTTTTGAACCAGATCGGGAATATTATTTCTGGCAATCTTAAAAATACGTTCACTACTTGCATTTTGGTATTGATGAATGAGAATGTCTCTCATACCTGCCATTGCTTTCCAATCGATTTGAGGATTCTTCTCACGAAGTTCTGTCGATATGTTCTTAGTGGCTTCTCCAATGATTTCAAAAAGTCTTTGAACAGCTAAATTGGACTTGAGATCTTTTTCAAACTCATCAATGCTCATGTCGTCTGTGAATATTTTGATTTGCTCTGCTGAATCTAATATGTCTAGAAGGTAGGAGTCATCATGCAGCTTGCTCATACAGGACCTCGTATGAGTTAAGTATTTCATTTTTGCGTATTGGGTTGCGGCTCTTTTCAATAGCCGTTTTCTCAATAAGGTCGACTTTTCTTTGGAAGATGTTTTCGAGGTCTTCTTTCATTGTGACAATTTCCCAGCCCCAATTATCACCTGGCAAAAAAGAAATTAGGACATCAATATCACTAGTATGAGGATTAAAATCTTTACGTAAAACTGATCCAAAAAGTGCCAGCTCTTTAACCTTCCATTTTTTGCAAAATGCTTCAATTTGATCCATTGAAATTTGAATAGGTAAAGTCGTCATGTGCTCATCCTGTTATTTGATAAGACTAAAATTAGCTAGTTACATTGTATATTTGTTTGGTTGAAATAGCGAAAAAAAGTGGCGGGCCAGGCGGCAACCACTCGAACTTTTCACTCCCTCTCTGTATCTTGTAGATATCATTGCACTTCCAGTCAAAAAACCTCCCTTGGACATTAGTTCACTCCTCCTAGATTATGAGCAAAAGGGCCTTAGTATGAGGCAAATTGCTGCCCAAAAAGTTCACTCCCGCAGCACTATACAGAAGAACTTAAAACGGGCGGATGTCCGGCTTCGTGCCCCTGGTCATAATTATGGTAATCCTGCTCAGTTGAAGTTTGGGTACAAGAAAAGAGAGGGTAAGGTGATCCCCCACGAAGGTGAGAGACTGATCGTAGAGGCCATCAAGGATTTTAGGGCCGATGGTTTAACTTACAGACAAATTGCACAAAGGATAACGGCTTTGCAAATTCCTACCAAGAATGGAAAGGTAAAATGGCATCCGATGATGATCAAGAGAATTATCGATTTAATGTGACCGGCAAGACCCCTGTACCTGGCACCTTTTGGATATATATTTCTTCGTTCAAGTGAAGGTATAATGGACGTAATTTAATATTCCTAGGGAAAGAGTATGTTTTTATCTAAAGAGAACAAACAAAGAGTTAAAAACTTACTTGAAAAAGTTTTTAGCAAAAATGATTCCACAGTCTTTCATTTTATTAAAACGAGTAAGAAAGAATCAGATCATCAGTATCAAATTGTTTTTAAAACAAGAAAGAAGATTCCCTCTGAAAAAATCAAAACTGCTGAGAAATTATTAAAGAGCGAGTTTGACGGAGAAAACTGGGAATTGCATCGCTGGAATGAAATTATCGGGAAAGTTATTCCTAAATCGAAAGTCTATAAAGTCCCTTTTTTTGATACTCGAAATATTGAAGAAAGAAGTCCTTGGAGAATTTGTCCTATAGGCGAACATTGGGTTAGAAGACATCCTAAAGATCTTAAATCCGGAAAAGTGACAGATCATGATGGGCACTGCAGACTGAATCCTAAAGGTAAAGATCTTTTAAAAACCGGTGAGATTAAGCGTATCTCAGAGCTAGAAATCTTTAAGAACGCCACAGTAAAAGTTTCTGTAAACGACTTAGGATTCAAGAATGGAAATAAGTTCAATGATCTCATTAGTGGGTGGAGTGCCTATTGGAATGAAATGCTTAAGCCTGAAATTCCACTACATCCAAACTATGTGAAGGCACTTATGGCCACGGAAAGCAGTTTTAATGAAAATCCTCCTTCCCCTACGAAAGATCATAAAGCTATTGGTCTCATGCAGATCATGCCTGAAACTGTGAGCTATTTAAGTCCTAGTTCAAAAGATTTCAAAGATCACTTCATTGAGATGAGTCTAGAAGATGCCAGAGATCCAAGTGTCGCCATTGCTGCTGCAACAAGATGGCTCTACAGAAAGTATCGACTTGTTAAAGGAAAGAAGAAGGGCGCAACTTGGATGGATGCTCTTGAAGAGTATAAGGGAATTACAAATCAAAAAGGCGCTAAGCCAGCAGAGATTCGCTTAAAATTAAATCAATTCTATAAGAAATTGCAGGAGCAGCAATAAATGAATTTATTCATTTTATACATTATTTTTTTGACCCATGCTTGGGGAGAGTCCGTTCTTCAAAAAAAATACCCCCACGGTTTGTTAACAGATGACTTTGGGATTCTTGATGAGAGGGATTTTTTGGCAGATATTGAGGATGCCAAACCCACTCCATACAGAGTCGCTGAATTTCAACCTGCTTATAGGAGATGGCAATGCTTTCCAACAAAAGATGTCTCTTTCAAGTTTGAAACCTGGAAAGATAATGATCCTATGGGGTCTGCAAGTATTATTGTTGATCTTTGTCTTTTTTCAATAGAAGTCAAAAATTCAAAACCTCTGCATTCATACGGAGGGAGACGCGCCTACAAACTTGAATTTTGTAAAGGTCTGGAAAAGAACTGGAATCGTTTGACCAAAAACGCTCCGTACGTTTGTTTAAATGGACATCCAGAATCTTTTGATAATGGTGAAAAACATTGGACTTGGGAGCAGTTTAAAACTTTTAAAGGATGTGAGTCTTATTTCCAGAGAAGCTGTCGGCTTTAAAAATTATCACAACTGAAAATTTACTTTTTAAATATACTTCCCGATTGAAACTGACTTGTGACTTCTGATACTTCCGAAAGATTATTCAGGAGGTTCCGGTGAAAGAGCAAGTTATCGAAAAAATGATCTATATTATTCGTGATCAAAAGGTCATGCTTGATAGTGACCTGGCCCAACTATATGAAGTGGAAACTAGAATTATTAATCGAAATGTTCAACGAAACATTAAAAGATTTCCTCCCGACTTTATGTTTCAGCTAAGTGAAGAGGAATATGAGACTTTATTTTCTCAATTTGGGATATCAAAAGAAAGCAAAGGTGGAAGACGATATCTGCCATATGTTTTTACCGAAAATGGCGTGGCCATGCTTTCCAGTGTTTTAAACAGTGAAAAAGCTATTCTAATTAATGTCTCTATCATGCGGATTTTCACCAGGCTTCGGAGTTTTCTTATGCTGGAAAAAGATCTCTCTGATCGAGTTACGAAGTTAGAGCAAGGAACTAATCAAATGTTTAAAGTTGTTTTTGAACGGCTAGACAATTACGAAGAAATGGTTACTCCGAGATTGCCAGGGAGCAGAAAAAAGGTTGGCTTAAAGTAAATAAAAACCTTTGAGATCCCAATTTGGGATCTCAAAGGTCATTGTAACTCACTGAAACTAAAGATATTTTTTTTCTATGAAAATCGATTTAAATGCAAAATTAGGATTTCAAAAACGCTCCCGTCAAAAAATGGAAAGATGAAATGGCATCCGATGATGGTTAAAAGGATTCTTGAACTAAAGAAACTTTGAGCCCTCTTTTAACGAACTCGTTAAAAAGAAAGCCTGCGATAAGTTTTTTAGATTTTGATTGGTTTAAAATTCTTTGAGCAAAGTCAGAATAAGATTTTACAGATGAAGTGTTTGAAATAACCTTCAAGTATAAATCGATTATCTCTTCTCTTCAAAATTTCGTTGATGCAAGCCATAGTGGTTGATTAATGATGTTTGAGTGAAAATATGGAGAAGGCAGATCAAGCTCATAAGAATCTTCTGAGGTTTTTTGTTCCTCATAAAAAGATTTAATTTTTTGTGCCCACTCAGGAAATGTTTCCCAAACTAATGGATTTGCTAGTGCGACTTCATATTGATTTCGATTTGTATAAACCATATCAGGTTCACGTACAAATAAATCGACACTGTTTTGAAGAGTTGAGAATTCACTAATGATCGGACTATTCAGATAGAGAGCGGCCAAGATATTAGCTGTTCCTTCACTTACTCCTTGATCATAAAACCATGTTTCATTTTCAGTTGAAATAGTAGTCGATGCACCCAGTAGGTGGTGAATGGTGTGTGAAACTTCATGAGCAAGTAACGAATAATCAAAAGCAGGCGTGGGGAATTCAAGTTCCAGAAAATTTTCTTCTGAAATCATTCCCCAAGTTTGTTGGCCGGGAACCTGAGTAAGTTTTACTTTTAATGGCTCTTTCATTGAAATATTTAAGAGCTTCAACTTTTGTTCATAGAATTGAAGTTGTTTGGTTATGTGGTAGTAGGCTTGAACATAAGCAAAGCGTATATCTTCAACTGGATAACAAAAACAATTTTCATCATCTTTTTTTAAGTCAGGTGCATCTACAAAAGTCACAAATTTGTTTTGAAGAGTTCCTTCACGGGTAACCAAAATTTCGAGTTTACTCAGCTTAGGACTTCCATTTTCATAAATCAAAATAGAACCGAACTCTGTTGATGGAACCTCAAAAGCACCATGTGACAAAGGAGCAAAGAACGCTATGAGAGTGAAAAAAGTTTGGATAAGAATGTTGAGAGTCATTTTACTGATGTAGCAACGCCATGGCTAAATGTCTAAAAAGATACAGGTGGAGTGTTCCACCACGAAGGGATGAGAGTCAGAGTCTGAGAGTCGGAGTGTTCCACCACGAAGGGATGAGAGTCAGAATTCGTGAGAAAAAGTGGCGGGAGAGGCTGCCTTCAACCCCCTGTAATCCTTAATGAGATTAAAGGTTAAATTCGCACCTGCCATCATACAAGAACGTATGAATCCCTATAAAATTCTCATTTATGCATTGTCGCCTTCTGTTGTTAATAAATGTGAAGTAAACAAGTTCAAATTTTGGATTTTAAGCATTAGGATAAAAATCACTTTAAACTTCGATCCAATCAATTGAAAGAACTGACGTTGAATAATCTTTGGTTGCATTCTCAATTATTTTAAATCGTTTATCTGCATTATGAATGAAAAAAATTCATTTTCGATTTACAATAGTAATGGATTCGATTTCAAGAATTTATATTCATCTTTGGAGTAAACAGCAAAATGAAGTCTAATAAGAATAGTATCCTAGATAATATTTGTTACACAGAACTTGTCTATGAGAGAATTAACAAGAAGCTTGTAACTAACATGACTCGAAGTCAGATTGAATCCTTGCTTTATGAAACGATAAAAAATACTCCGCTAGAAGATTTTCAAAAGTCTGGTAAGAATTATTATATATCAAACGCTAAGAAAAATATTAGAGTTACTATAAACTCGTTCACGAATAGAGTAATAACTGTCGATAAAATTAAAAATATATAGCCATAAACCTCTAACTTGCTGAACAAAACTTGAATTTAAACGCAAATAATTATTGAGCACCTTTCGAGGTGCTTTTTTTTATGATGCAACATCGAACTCACCAGTGACAGCTATGAGTATTATTTATTTCGGCTGAATCCCACCGCACCCAAACTCATCAAAATGTACTAAGAAGTTTCGAAAAACTCGTGTAAGGCCAGATATCTATGCAGGTTTGAAAGTGGCGGGAGAGACGGGACTCGAACCCGCGGCCTTCTGCGTGACAGGCAGACGTTATAACCAACTTAACTACTCCCCCGGAGTCGAAATGTTTATCAAATATAGAGACCATAGGTTTCTACGTCAA
>CAXNNO010000163.1:0-5965 GCA_964203555.1 Bacteriovoracales bacterium | reverse complement strand
GCCAACATGACTCTTGAAACATACCCTGATAAATATCACAGACTTCAATCCCTTGCTCTTAAGATGTCGAAAGAAATCTCCGGGCCCATGAAGGGCTTTGGCCAGCTTCATCTTCACTCACTCGAAAACGGTTCCCTGTCTCGAAAAATAAAAGAACTCATGGCCCTTTCCATCTCAATAACAACTCATTGCGGGGGATGCATTGCTTATCATGTCCATGATGCTTTGAAGGCCGGTGCAGATGATAAGGAAGTTTTCGAAACAATAGGCGTGGCCCTCATGATGGGCGGGGGACCAGCACTTATTTATGGTTGTGAGGCCCTTGAGGCGCTCGAGCAGTTTAGAAAAATAGCGGATTAAAAGTGTCGGCCGATGGTCACGGCTGCCATTCTTTACGAGGTTTGAATCTCCTGTAAAATTCTCTTTATATGTATAGAGTTAAAAATTTAAGTTTCAGTTACTTCCAGGGTAAGGCAGAGTTCAAGGCCCTGGAGGATGTGTCTTTTCAAATACCAGATGGAGATTTTGTGACTCTGGCCGGGCCCAGTGGATCAGGCAAATCGACACTCTTAAGTCTTTTGGGTTTGATTGAAAATTGTCCAAAAGATTCAATTCAATACGACGGTTACGATCTGCACGCTCTGAATGAGGCGGGGAAAAACAAACTTCGTCGCCATGAATTTGGATTTATTTTTCAACATTTTTATCTTTTTCAAGTTTTAACCGCCTTTGAAAATATAGAATATTTTCTGATCAAGCAGGGCATCCCTCAAGGAGAGCGCAAATTACTGGTCGAGTGGGCGCTTGATATTGTCGGTCTTCAGGACTTTGCGCTTAAAAAACCAAATGAGCTCTCCGGGGGCCAGAGACAAAGAGTCGCCATCGCCCGCGCGATAGCAAAAAAACCAAAAGTCATCATCGCCGATGAACCTACGGCGAGTCTCGATAGTAAAACGGGTCAGACAATCATTGATTATCTTTTAAAAATTAATCGTGAAAGTCGCGTGGGAGTGATTCTCGCGAGTCATGATCAAATGGTTCTCAGTGCGTCTCCACGAATCATTAAGCTTCATGACGGAAAATTGGATTTATGATGCTGTTTAAAATTGCTTTTAAAAATTTATCACGACAAAAAACTCGCACCTTTGCCGTTCTTATGACTGTGGCATTGGGGATATCGTCTCTGATGATCTACCATGGTTTTAATACCGGGATCATGAATCAGTACCGGGAAAATACCATTCACGCGCGTTATGGCCATGGTCAGATCAATACTGCGGGTTATCGCGATTCGATTTGGGAGAAACCCTGGGAACACTGGATGGATGCCAACCATCCAGCGCTCTTGAATCTTTCAAACTCAAAAATTGTTAAGAATGTTTTTCCCCGGGTTTCCTTCTATGGTCTCGTCAATAATGGAAGCCGAAGTATTTCCGGATTGGGTGAGGGAGTCGTGGGGAAGATTGAGGCCCCGTTTTTTAACACCATCAATATCATTAAGGGTAAAAACCTCTCCACTGAAGAAGATGGAATTGTCATGGGTCGGGGGCTTGCCGAGGCCCTGGGTCTTGATATTGGTGAGAGAGTCACAATACTTGTCAATACAGTGGACGGAAGTCTCAATGGTCTGGATTTCTATGTGACGGGAATTTTTCACTCGGGCATGAAGTATTTTGACGACGTCTTTTTTAAGATCCAGTTAGACAAGGCACAGGGACTTCTGGATACGAAGAAAATTGAATATGCCGCCGTTGGACTGCACGACATTGAAAACTGGGGAAAACTGACAGATTCTGTGAAAAAATACCCGGATCTCGAATCCACTGCGTTTAATGTTCTTGATAAAGTGTATTACCAGAATTCAGTTGATTTTCTACAGGCGCAATTCAATTTCATTCTGATCGTGATTTTCACCATTGTTGTTCTGGGGATTTTTAATACCGTGAGTACTATAATCATGGAAAGAAAAAATGAGATAGGTAATCTTCGCGCCAATGGTGAATCGAAAAAAGAGGTCATGACTTTAGTTCTGACTGAGGGGCTTTTACTTGGAATAATCGGCACTGTCGCCGGAATTGTGATCGCCTATCTTTTAAATTACACTCTTCTCTCTCAGGGAATTGAAATGCCACCAGGCCCCGGCATTACACGTCAATTTATTACAAAAATTGAACTACAGGCGTATTTTATTTTCATCTGTCTCTTTATCGGGACATTTTCCACTCTGATCGGAAGTTATCTCGCCGGTCGTAAAGTCATCAGGATGCCTATCAGTGATCTTTTAAGGAATGCTCTCTAATGAAAACTTTTTTTGTCTCACTCCTCATTTGCGGAAATCTTTGGGCCATCACGCCAGATGGAATCTTGAAAAAAGTTGATGAAGTGAGAAACCCCTCCGAGTCATATTTTATGAATGTCAGAATTAAGTCGTCCCATGAAACGGAGGATTCAACTTTCTCTGTATCCCTCAAGGGAAACGATAAGACCTTTGTTAAGGTTCTGGGGCCGAAGAAAATCATGGGCAGAAATATGCTGATGATAAATGAAAATATGTGGGTTTATGTTCCAAATCTAAAACGCTCGGTCAGAGTTTCATTGGGCCAGAAATTAATCGGCGAAGCCGCCAATGGGGATATTTCCCGGATGCGTTGGTCTGGAGATTATGATGCCAGGATTTTAAAAGGAAAGGCCGAAGAATATAATCTATTTCTGACTCAGAAAAAGAAAGGTCTTACCTACTCCAAAATTCGGGTACGCGTAGATAAAAAAACCTTTCATCCCATCAGGGCCGAATTTTTAACCATGTCAGAGAAAGTCGTTAAAACGGCAGACTACAGGTCATATAAAAAGTACGCCGGAAAGATGAGACCCTCAGTCATTCATATTGTCGATGGACTCAAATTAAATAACTTCTCGGATATTCACATTGAAAAGATGGAAGTTAGAAATCTTCCTGATAGTATGTTTTCGGAAAAAAATCTTGAATGAAATTCATCCTTACTTTCCTCTTTATGGCCGTTTCATTTCATGCTTTTTCGCAAGAGTCGGTTGAAGAGTCGTTCACATTCGGAACCCGCTCCTCTTATTTTGGTGAGCATGATCTTTATGATAATGCGATGAACTTTTTTCATCTCAATTATCGAGATGAGCGCTATTTTGATTCGGGAACTTTAAAGACAAGTTTGGAATTCAGGATCTTTGATCCCACGAGTTCAGATGAAAATGTTTATATTGACCCAGTCAACGTATCACTGGAATTTCTTATGAATTCAGTCTCTCTCGAGGCCGGGTTTTTGAGATACCGCTTTTCTGAAACTTTCGGTCTCCAGATTCTGGATGTTGCCAATCCGAGGGATTACTCTGACTACGTTTTAAATGATCTCAGCTGGGCGAAACGTTCTGTTTTTGGACTTAACATGCAAAACCGTTGGGATCGTCTTGAAATTCTTTGGATGCTTACTTTATGGTCCAATGGAGATCGTCTTCCTTACAAGGGGTCGCCCTTTGATTTGACGGGGGGAGAATTTGGCTACGAGGGAGGAGTTGTCCACAGGCCATGGTTTCAGGACCAGGAGTATGGTGTTCGTTTAAAATATTTATTTGAAAATGGTCTTGATGTAAGTGTTCTTGGTTATCATCATTTTGCCCGGCCCACTTATATCTACCTCAATCAGACGGGCCCTATGAGTTTTGAGGCGGCCCTTTCATCACGCATGGTTGATTCACTCGGTATGGCCGCAAGCTTTGTGATGGGTGACTGGGTTTTAAGAGGCGACTTTCTTCTTACTCTTCTGGATAACTTTCAAACCGCCCCTCTCGAGTTTTCCACCGAAGATCATTACCAGCACCTTCTTGGTATCGATAGAATTTGGGAGAACTGGTCACTCGGGGCGCAGATTCAAAATGATTTTCTCTATAATAGAAATTTTTTTGGCCTAAAAATTGAGAATAGCTTTTTTGATTTCTGGAAACCGGGTGCGATGGCGTTTGTAAGTGATAAAAATGCCGACAAGTGGATTCAGTTTAAAAATGCCTTCCAATACGAGAACTGGGATCTGAATGTTGTTGTTGATCTTCTTGATGGAGATATTTCTTCTCAGGGCCTATTTGGTTTGTATCGTGACAATGATCGCGTTTTAGTAGAAATTTCGATGACTCACTAAAGTTTTTTCAGGGCATAATTTCTGCAAAGTTCAATTTCATGTTCTTTTATTTCTCCGGTGTGACCCATAATGCTTGCGAGCCTTATGCCATGCTTTCTTGAAAGACGGTCAATCTGAACCACTTTTTCATAGGAAAGCTCCCTCGATAAACTGAAACTTTCATGAAGTCCCTCCATCGCTAAGAGAGCGGTTTCGGCGAGACAGGCGTAGACCGTTTCACCCTGAAGACCGATTGTTTTGCCGATTTTTATGTTTCCTGGTAACTCGACCTCACCACTTGCGATGATGAGAACATCCGGCCGGCCAGCAGCATCTTCCAGGGAAATATCAAAAGGACGACTCACATCACAAATTACGCAACCCGGTTTAACGAGATCAATATTTAACACCTTCTCACCCTGAGCAGAGGTCGACGTAATAATGAGATCTGCTTCCGGAGTGTACTTATTGGGATTCGTAGTGCCTATCACTTCGGTTTCCGGGGAGAACTCTTTTAAATATTCCACGAGTTCTAAGACTTTATAGGGTCTGGGAGCGGCGACGATAATCCTCTTCCATTGTCTTGAAAGAATTTTTGCACAAACCTTTCCGATGCTTCCCGTTGCTCCAATCACAATACAGGTGCCATGGTACTGATTATTTTCTTTTTTAACGAGACCCATTTTTTCAATACCAAAACTCGCGGCCCAGAGAGTAGAGGCAGCTGATAAAGAATTTCCCGTCGTAAGTGGAATGGGGGATCTCTCGTTCACGGTGACTCCGGCATCACCCACAATTTTGGTGTAAGCACCCAGGCCGATGATCTTTGCTCCTCTTTCATGGGCCTTCTGACACAAATCAACCAGGGACTGGTAGACCTTTTCGACGGGATTAGTCAGAAGCATTTTGGGAGTGGAGGGAATGATGAACAAATCCCCCTCAACTTCTTTTCCTGTTGCTTCCGATTTTATTCCGCTAATTTTGCAATAGTGATAGCCCGGCATCATTCCGGAAATCTTCTCCGCCCAGTCAAGGAGAGGGCCTTTATCAAGAAACTCAAAACCAGGTATTTGAGCGATTTGTTTTTTTGAAAGGGGATGAATGATAAAGGCGAAACGATCTTCACTGAGAACAGGATTGGGATTCATGATAGACTGAGGTTTGAAGTTCATTTTATTGATCTGATTAAGAATATCTTCCTCGGTTAAAACTCCACCATGGAGAGCACTTAAGGCCGCCTCAATAACTGAGGCACTGGCAATATCATCACCAACGTCTTTTGGAAAAAGAGTGACGATTTTGTCGGCCCCGGCATCAAAAATCTTTTTTTCAGCATTTGCGCTCAGGCGGTCAATGATGAGGGTTTTTCCCTTTAAGTTATTAAGTTGGATGAAATTAAGTTGGGACTCGTGTGCGACGAAAATATCTGCAGAGTGAAACTGCCCCATATTGCCGGCCCTCGCCTCAGAGCTATTAAAATCCCGGATCGCCTTTTCCTTGAACTTCATGCGGGTTAAGAAGGGGGCATTGATCTTGAAAAACTTTTCCAATGAAGGTGTGCCCACCAAGGCCAGGGGAACACCGGATGAGAAAAATAAATCCGCAAAAATTAATTTATCGCAATGATCTTCAAAAAAGTTTAAATAATTCCACTGTACAATACCGGTATAGAAGCCGACTTTTTTATGTGTGAGAAAATACTTTTCCTGATCAATATATTTCTTGAGCGCCCACGGCATGACGGCCTTTCTCAGAAGAGTTCCATCATGGACCGGAACACCACTTGCGGCCTTTTTAATTTCTCTGACAAACTTATGAACGTG
>CAXNNO010000162.1:0-5988 GCA_964203555.1 Bacteriovoracales bacterium | reverse complement strand
TACGACATGAGTTTTGTGCTTATTCGTTCGGGCGATATGATATTGCCATTAAAAGACGTCTCTTTTTTTAAAAAAGTTTTTATCGAATCAGGAACTCTTGCTTGGCCTAATGGTTATGATATTCATGCGAACACTGTAGAGCGTGATGGGCAAAAAATTTCTAGCGAAATTGCATCATAGTGATCTCGTGAAAAAATTAAAGAATCCTTAAGTTGTCACAAATAATCGATTCCGATTAGATCAACTCCAAACTATTGGTCAGAATTTCAAAAATTACGGTTAATGAAAGTGTATCATTAGTCTAAACACGGGAACCCAGTCGGTTTCTATAGAAAGATCCTGATCATATTTTGCGAATCTGACACTCCGGTGAATAGAAACAGTTCAGAGACGAGAGGATTCTTCTTTTGATTTTAATTGGGCCCTCCCCCAAAAGCTCTAAACCACTATTGATTTCAGCTTAAAAGTGCTCAATGTTTTTCTTCTAAATTGATAACTTTTAGAATGCTTCATAAGTCCCATTCGGGATTAAATTTTCCCAACATAGTTTTCATTTCTTTTTTAGAGGAATCGATTGCCCAAAAGTTCTATTGAATATTGCCTGAGATATCATCGCCAAGGGAGTTTTGTTTACTGACACATGACCAGTGTTTGTGTGATTTATCCCAGGCATGCCACCTCTGACCTAGTGATTTTCCGACGAATAAAGTCAGAACCAATTGAGAATTTAATCTGTTCATTTTCGGACATAAAAACGCCCTTCATTAATAAGTTTAGTGGTTGAGGTTAAATGGGGGATCTCAGAATCCCCAAGGAATAACATTTTTTAAACTTCCATCCATCGCGACCGATAAGTTAACAGGATTTATCTGCGAGGATCCGGAATGAAACTTTTTATCCTGCTTATTTCAATGGTAGTTGGCCAATCGGCCTTTGCGCGTTCTTACGTGATTTTCAGTCTCACCCAGGATCTTCCCATGGGTTTTGATAATGAGGTCATCCGGAAAAATTATTACATCAATCTTGGCTCCACTCAGGGAGTGAAAAAAGATACGCTGGTCGATGTCTTTCGAGTTATCTCCATTCAAAATCCTTATGATAATCAAAAACGTGTTAATCATAAGGTTAAAATTGGTGAACTGAAGGTGCTCCATTCCTCAGCCGACGCCTCGATTGCAGTCGTAAGTGAGTACGAAAAAGAGAGTGTTCCCATTTTCGAGCTCAATCAATTCATGATTGGAGATCAGGTTGCTATCAACATCGATTAAGAGCGATCCCAACAGTCATCGAGTAATTTGGATTTAATCATTTCTCCCCTCAGTGTGGAATCTTCAAGAGACAGACACCTGACGTAAATCAAGTACTCGCAGCCCTTTTTAATTTCCTCTTCCTGAAGTCGTCGCAGGATAACTTTTTTTATTAGTTTTCCGGCACAAACTCCTTTGAAATGAAATTCATACCACGCCTCACCAGTTTTGAATTTAGTGACTCTCAAACACTTAGAAACTATAATAACATTGTTCATGCTGACCGATAAAGCAAGTATCAGACCAGTATTGATGAGTGATAAGTTTTGAAATTTATTATGATACTGATGCAAGGCTATAAAAAAAGGATTGCTTGATGTTGCAAGGACCAATGACGATCGGAAGATTACTAAAACACAGGGTGCAAAAAACCCCTGAATGTTATGCACTCGGGTGGATTGAAAATAATGAAGTTAAGAATCTCACTTTCTCCGAATATAGAATCAATATTGAAATTCTGGTGGCGGCTTTTCGAAAGATTGGAATTAATGTCGGTGACAAAATAGCCTTACTTTCTCAAACCTGCAAAGAGTGGCACTTCCTCGACATGGCAACGATGGTCTCGAGAAGTTGCCTCGTACCGATCTATCCGAGTTATCTGGCGGGGGAGGTTGAATATATTTTTAATCATTCCGACAGTAATGTCCTCATCGTAGAAAACGATAAGCAAATGGAAAAAATCCTCGCCATTAAGGGGGGTCTGCCGAATCTTAAAATAATCATTTCTATCCAGGAACTCTCAGAAGAAGTTCTCAAAAAATTCCGAAATTCATATTCCTATGTCTCATATAAAGAACTTCTCTCGATTGGAAAAGACGAAATTAAATCAAACCAGGATCTTCTGGAATTTCACATTCAGAATCAGCAACCCGAAGATTATGCCTCCATCATTTACACTTCTGGAACGACTGGGGAACCCAAGGGCGCAGTCATTACCCAGCACGCTCTGACGACAATGTTGTTTAACGTGGAATCAACAATCAAAGGTGCGTTTAACACCAGTGATAAAACCCTGGTCTTTCTTCCTCTTTCACATGTGCTTGGTCGCTGCGACTCCCTTCTGCCTTTGGTATTTGGCTGGCAAGCAGTTTATGCCGAATCAATTGAGAAGATGGTGGATAATCTTTCGATCGTAAAACCCACCGTCATGATCGCCGTCCCGCGAATTTTTGAAAAAATTTATTCCAAAATTAAAGATCAAATTGCACAAGGCAGCCCGATTGAGAAGCAGGCCTTTAAGTGGGCGGTCGGTGCCGCTGAAAAATATTTTACAAAAATTGATCAAGACCTATCACCCACGGCCCTGGAAATTATCCAATATACGCTGGCCAATAAAATTGTCTTCACAAAGATCTATAACCGTTTTGGTGGAAAAATCCGCTACTTCGTTTCGGGCGGGGCCCCACTTTCTCCTGAGATTATCAAATTTCTCCGCTACGCGAACCTCACCATTCTCGAGGGCTATGGCCTGACTGAGACAATTGCTCCCTGTTGCCTTAACCCACTGGCAAAGCAAGTTCCCGGCACCGTTGGGAGACCCATGGGCGATGTTCAGTTTTCCTTCGGTCCGGACCATGAAATTTTCATCAAAACTCAGGCGATGATGAAGGAATATTACAAAAATCCTGCGGCGACGGCGGAGGCCATTCAGGACGGTTGGCTGCACACGGGAGATATCGGGGAGTTTACGCCCGAGGGTTATTTAAAAATTACCGATCGAAAAAAAGACATCATAATTACCAGTGGCGGAAAGAACGTCGCTCCTCAAAAGATTGAAAACATGGCTAAAACAAGGCCCCATATATCTCAGATGGTGGTCATCGGTGATAAACGCAATTTTCTTACGGCCTTAGTTGGTATTGAAAAAGAGAGATTTCTCCCGATGCTGGATCAACTTGATTTACCAACGGACTGTTCTGTCGGGGAGCTGGCACTCAATCCGAAGGTAAGAGAGATCATTCAACTCGAAATTGACGAGATAAATCGGGAACTCGCCCAATTTGAATGCATCAAGAAATTCGAGCTGATCACTGAAGAGTTTACTACGGATAATTTCCTCACCCCCTCGCTTAAGATTAAGCGTAAGTTGGTCCTAGAGCGTTACAAAGACCAGGTTGACGCCATGTACCACTAGAGGGCAATAAAAAGCTCTTTGACAGAGCCCCCATAATCCAATAAAAATGGTAGTTCAATTCACCTTATGAGGTATTTCTTTATGGCAAGAGTCACAGTTGAAGATTGTTTAGAGCATGTTGAAAATCGCTATGAGCTCGTTCATTTAACGGCCAAGCGTGTGAAGCAGCTTCGCGAGGGTGATCATGCTCAGGTGAGAAGTAAGAACAAAGAAGTTGTTACTGCACTTAGAGAAATTGCCGCTGGTAAAGTTAAGCACACTCTTAAATCGGAATACGATTCAGACGAGTTCTAAATTTAAAACAAGATTTAAAATAGTAAGGCCACCGCAAGGTGGCCTTTTTTTTTTTGTAAAATGAAAAGCTCTCGCTTGGTTTGACTAGCGTCGCTTGAGAGCAATCTTAAGAACCTCGTCAAAATGCTTAACAGGATGAAAGCGCATTCCCTTACGGTGACGTTCAGGCACTTCCTTCAAGTCTTTTTCATTTTGCCAGGGAAGAATGATTTCCTTAATTCCTGCTCTCTTGGCCGCAAGAACCTTCTCCTTGATTCCGCCCACCGGAAGAACTTTTCCAGTCAGGCTCAACTCGCCCGTCATTGCAACATCTCCACGCACCATCTGATTCATGGCGAGACTGTAAAGGGCCAATGCCATCGTAATACCGGCGGATGGTCCGTCTTTAGGAGTAGCACCAGCTGGTAAATGCAGATGAATTTCATGAGCGGCAAGAAAATCCGTCGCTTCTTCAGCATTCGGCACAGGAGCACTTGTTACTCCCGAAACGGGTTTAACCTCAGGTTGGTTTTTTTTCGAAACCTTCTTGGTTACTTTTTTAGATTTTAAGATCTCTTCTTCAATCTGACTTTGAAGAATGCGTTTCACATAACTGTAGGCGAGGTTGGCCGACTCACCCATAACATCACCGAGCTGACCCGTGAGTTTAAATCCCTTCCCTTTGAGTGGAATTGATTCTACAAAAAGGATGTCTCCACCAAAAGATGTCCAGGCAAGACCCGTCACAATTCCTGGCTGAAGTGGCTTCTGGGCCATGTCAGTTTCAAATCTTTTACTTCCGAGTATTTTTTCCAGATCAGTAACTGCAGGCGCGAACTTTTTAAAACGTTTAGTGGACACTTTTTCTAGAGCAGCACGCCGACAAAGTTTAGCGATGGTCTGTTCCATCACTCTGACTCCGGGTTCTCTGGCGTAATCAGAAATCAGCGCCTTCAAGACAGGCATGCCGAGAACAAATTCTTTACTACTAAGTCCGTGCTTCTTTAATTGTTTCGGGATAACCCATTTGACTGCAATCGAAAGTTTTTCTTCGATGGTATAGCCAGACAGTTCGATCAATTCCATACGATCCAGGAGTGCCTCTGGAATCTCACCGATATAGTTGGCGGTAGCAATGAATAAAACTTTGGACAGATCAAATGGCACATCCAGATAGTTATCAATAAAAGTTTTATTTTGTTCAGGATCAAGAACTTCCAGTAACGCCGACGCGGGATCTCCCTGGTAGGATTTTCCAATCTTATCAATTTCATCCAGCATGATAACCGGATTATTCACCTCAACTCGTTTCAGCGCCTGAATAATTTTACCGGGCATGGCACCAACATAGGTACGTCGATGACCTTTTATCTCGGCTTCATCTTTCATACCGCCGAGTGAGAAACGATAGAATTTGCGACCAAGAGCTTTTGCAATTGAATGTCCCAGAGACGTTTTACCAACTCCCGGAGGACCAGCAAGACAAAGGATAGTACCATCGTATTCAGGCTTGAGTTTTCTCACGGCCAGAAATTCCATTATTCTTTCTTTCGGCTTTTCGAGTCCGTAGTGATCTTTTTCAAGAATCTTCTTCGATGCCTCGATATTAACTTTGTCCTCAGAAGATTTCTTCCATGGTAGCTGAACCATCCAGTTCAGGTAGGTTCTTGTTACGTTATATTCCGGCGAAGAATCAGGAATGGATTCGAGTCTTTCCAATTCTTCCATCGCCGATTTTTTCGCTTCTTCGGGCAATCCGCCCTCATCGAGGGATTCTTTGATCTTCTTTATATCCTTGGCCTTATCGTCCTCATCGAGCCCGAGTTCGTTACGAATAACTTTGAGCTGCTCACGAAGGAAATACTCCCGCTGATACTTATTCACTTTATCATTTACTTCATCAGTGATTTTTTTCTGTATGTCAGCGACATCTTTTTCGCGTTTCAGGTAAACCAAGAGTTTTGCAAAACGTTTTTTAACAATCAATGTTTCAAGAAAATCCTGGGCTTCCGGAACATCTAAAGACAGAGCAAAGGCAACCAGGTCAGCAAGTGAACCGGGTGATGGCGAATTCAGCATCGCAAGCTTCATCTCTTCGTTGAAGTACGGATTTATTTCTGAAAGTTTTTTTACTTGATTAATAACCGAGCGGGTATAGGCATCAAGTTCTTCGTCGGGCTCATGAATGTCATTAAAAACTTCTGGTTTAGCAAGGAGCAAGGGCACATCGGCAGTGTACTCGACGGCGCGGTATCTTTTCATTCCATGAACCAA
>CAXNNO010000161.1:0-5990 GCA_964203555.1 Bacteriovoracales bacterium | reverse complement strand
AATCTTTTAAACAATTTGGCCATGTTGTTGAAGATCACTGCCGTCTCGAGGAGCTCGATATCTTTGAGAAAATGGATAACATCTTCTCAAATGAAGAGATGAAAGTGATGACATTTAAATTTGAGAAGATAAAAATTATTTAAAAGAATTCCATTTCTTCAACTTGAGACCCCTGATAGTCATCGAGGTTCAATATAAAAGTAGAGTCAAGTATTTCAATAAATACTGAACAGTGAACTGTCGTAGAATCAGCGGCAATTAGATCCCAATGCCATTCAGAACAAAATTCATTACCCTGTCCAAGTGTAAAAAACAGCTCATCAAAACCTTTTGTTCGAATTGGAATACTAATTCCAACGTTGGAATTTTTATCAGAAAAAATCTGCTTGATACGTCCGCCAACCATATTACAACATTCAAGAAAAAAATCGTCAACTTTCTGCGCACTGATATATCCAGAGCTTCCGGATCGTCTCATTATGTTTTCGCCCAGAATATCAGTGTAGTGTAATTTACAAATAAGTCTCATCTCGTCACCGGCAATAACGATATTCGCAATTTTCTGACCAAAGAGAACCCGATCAATTTCTCTGGCCGGCTCTGCTTTCATTTCAAGTTCTTTATTGAAAAGAGTGTCTCTGATAACTTTCGCGATGACGCTTGCTACTTGTGAGCTTGATGAAATTTCCATTTTTTTTTCTCTCCTTGAAAATGAAGTGTTACTTATTTGCTTAATTAACCAAAGAACGAACAAAGGCGCGCATTATTACGCGTGCCTTTAAAAAACCACAGTAAACAAAGTCCATGCTCGATTGATTTCTATGACAGAAGTGATTTAAAAAAATTTCTAAACTCGATTGTCTTTATAAAAAATATAAAAATCCAATCAATTTATTTTACTCACTTGAATTTCGTTCACCTTGTACTCTGTAAACGATTGTATGCAAGTAGCATCTATATGAAAAAAGTATAAGCTAAGACCGAAAAATTTACGCCAAGATTGTCATTATTTATTTTTAATCCGTTTTACTATCAGAAGAAAAAAAAAGAAAAGATTAATGACGAACTTTATACAAAGATCGAAGTTTGCAATCAAAATAAAAAAATAGTGGAGCAGTTAAATGAACTATGTGATGTTTTCTGAGTTATTGACCATTGATTAGTACTGTCGACTAGTTATCCGAGCTAACTTAAGCTGACATCCAAGTCTGAGCGTAAGAATTATTTTCTTTTCATCGTTTTAATAATCACACTGTCCATCGGAACATTAGAGTGACCACCGAGATCACCGGTTTTAACTAACTTAATCCTATTAACAACATGCATTCCGGAAATGACCTTACCAAATACTGCATACCCATGTCCGTCTGGTGATGGATAATTTAAACTGCTATTGTCATTAACATTGATAAAAAACTGGGCCGTTGCCGAATGAGGATCCGAAGTCCTCGCCATTGCAATCGTTCCAACTTCATTTCTTAAACCATTGGACGCTTCATTTTTCACTGGCTGTTTGGTGGCTTTTTCTGTCATTTTTACATCGAAACCTCCGCCCTGGATCATGAAACCATCTATGACTCTATGAAAGATCAAACCATTATAAAATTTATCATCCACATAACTAAGAAAATTTTTGACCGTTAAAGGTGCTTTTTCCTGATTGAGTTCAAGCTCTATGGCACCCATATTGGTTTCCAAAAGAACGACAGGATTTTTTGCAAGTGCATGGGTTGAAATAACCAATAGTAGACATGCCAATAATTTCATTTTTGTAATCCTTGAAAAAGTAAAATCAATCTATACTAACGAGGAATACTCTTATTTTGAAGCAGAAAGTTCAAATGTTCCGGGGTATATTTCTTTAACCCAGCTATAAACATCCACGCCTAACCTAAATGATAAAAATAAAAGTAAAACACCGGATCCGGCCATCAAATATCTCATATTTTTTCCACTCTTAAATACTGGGAGCATAAAAGATGCTCCAATGGACAAGAGAAGAAACCAGATCAGGGAAAAGGAAGCTGCACCAAGGCCCAGAGTTAACCTGTTTTTCAGATCCAGGTATTTGCTCGAATAGCCTCCAATAAGAACAATTCCATCAAGGTAGGCATGTGGATTGACGAGACTAAAGACTAGTGAGCTGGTGATTGTCACCTTTAAGGAATTCCTGATCTCATTCTGGTCTATTATAAGATTAAATTTATTTAAACGTATCTTTTGAATGCCGTAATTAACAAGTGATCCAACACCAAGGATACCGATGAGTATCTTTATTTCCGGGTAGGTGTTTATGAAGGGAGCAGCACCTATAACACCCATCATAATCAAACTAAAATCACAAATAAAACATACCAGACTCACTAGAATATGGTGATGTCTCACGAGACCAGACTCGAGCACAAATAGATTTTGTGGGCCTAGGGCAAATATGAGACTTGCCTGAAGAATCATTCCTTCAAGAAAAATGTAAGTCACGGGACAGAATCCCCTTTAGGTAACTTAATGAATGCTCCACACGCAATTGGATATTCGGAACTTTCCCTTACCCCGTGAATGACAACCACACGTCGTGAGAGGTCCAGATTCTCCTCTGGATTAAGTTTTTTTAAAAAATCCGCTTGATCTGGATCAAGCCTTCTGAGGTCTGAAATTAAAACGCCAAGAGAGGCACTACGGCGATAGACATAGGCACCAGAATCATTTGATATGGGGCCGTAATCAATTCCAGAAAATTGATCAGATAGATCGCTATCCAGTGGAAGGAGGATTCCTTTCAGAGGTTCCATTGCCTCCTGCAAATCAATAATTGAATCTCCATTCAGATCATCTCCTAGGTCTGGACAAGATTTTCCAAGCATAATATTTTGGATATGTTTTACCCCTGGTAGTGAATTAACAATATGACTTTCAACAGATACATAGTCGCCCTCAATAGTTACTTCAACGGCCCCTTTTGTATCCCCGGCAATGTTTATATTGAAAGATTTCAAATCAGCTCGATAGACCCCCTGGCCATCATCGTATTCGAGTTCATCCGGTTGAATTTGATCTTTTTGAATCGCCTTCGTCTCGTTATTTTCACGCCCGCAACTTAAGATCATCAGAATTAAAAGTGTGCACGAAAAGAACTGCATGGTGATTGGTTTCGTGAACATGAAAAAACTCCTTATAAATTAAAGTGGTACTTTTCTGCTATCAGCAAAATCTGGGCCATTTGGTAAGTTACTGATACTGAATTACGTCATTTCATAGGGGACCGTTTGAGGGGAAATCTTTCCGACAAAATGGGGCAAATTAAGACATTTGTATTATTCACTACAAAAAAACGCCAAGGCCCCATGACACGCACCCACTTATCTTGGCGACATGCGGATCCATACACTCTCTTTGAAAGGGGTACCCTATGGCAATACACACTCAGCTTCTCATACTGATGTTAACGATATTTTCCCTCACACTTAGTGCACAAGAAGAGGCCCAACTTCTTGAGTATCAAAGCGATGGAAATATATTACCTGAAGAGGGCAGCTTTGAGTCTGAATTAAACAATCACCCGATTGATGAAAACACCTATACAGAAGAAGTTTGGCCAGATGAAAATAGTCACCAGCCTCCTGACCCCAACAGTATCTGGAGTGTTGACCAGAATGAAATGGACATTGATGAAGTTCAGGAATTTAGCGAGGAGAATGATCTTTAACTTTAATCATTAAACATGCCACCGGTAGCAATGGGTCCCCAGAAGATCCATATAAAATCATCACTCTTCTCTCTAAATCCAGATTTTCATTTTTCGTCAGCTTTGAAATATTATCTTTAAGATCCACATCAGGAAGCCGGAGATCATTAAGCATTTTGGAGATTGATCCAGACCTCGAATAGTAATACATTCCCTTTTCATTTGTAGAAGGAAAATCGCCTTTCCCCGAATCCTGATTTTCAATATTTCCATCAAGAGGAATTAATATGTCTCCCGAGGCAGTGATCGCCTCGGAGTAATCAATCGTCTGATCCAAATTAAGATCATCCCTTCTATCCGGACATCGACTCCCTTGATGGATAAATTGCTTGAAGCGAATTTTCCGGGGTCCTTTATCCATGACAACTCTTGCATAAAATTGGTTACCATCAATCCACATTAGGGCACTTACTTTAAATCGAGGAATATATTTAACATTAAACAAAGAAAATTCCCCGCCTAGTACCACATCTTGTGAATAATATGGGAGGTCTGGATTTTCCTGGGAGTAATCAGGAAAAGCTTGTTTCCCGCAACTAAGAAGGTTTGTAAGAAAAGGGAAAATGAGAACTAACCGCAACATAAATCATTAAGAAGCAAATACGCTGCCAATTCTTCTTCACAATCTAATTCAGGCCTGTGATGTTATCAATCAATCCTCTGAGACAGGGTTTGATTGAGTTATGATTTAATTTTAAGGTAATTTCAATGAAGATCTTTTTCCTTTTTTTTGCCTTCGACATGGGTCTTGATGGTGAGTTGATTTTGAACGTCGATAACTCCGGAGACGTTCTCAATCTCATACTCGACCATTTTTTTCTCTTTTCTGCCTTGAACTTTCCCTGTTAAAAAAACGATCCCATCTTTTACACTTACTTGTATATCAGATGCATCAACATCCGGACTAACAGTCAAATCATAGCAAACATCCTCATAAATAGAATCATCAGACCTTCTATACCCCTTGGGACCTTTTCCAAAATGACTCCCCTCATGATCAAGCTGAGGGCCTCCATGGCGCCTGCTTCCCCTATGGTAGCCGCGGTCATAGAATTCATTCCATCCCTTTCGACTAGCGCGATTTTCCTGATAGGAGGCCCCAATGGTATTTTGAGTTTTCCTGCTCACACCACCCAGCCGATAAGAGTCATTCTCACGATTATCATATTCAAATCGTGAGTTACGAAATTTATCCTGTTTTAAACCGCTGATATCCCCATCGTTTATTTTTTTTCCCACGCATGTTCTCCTTAGTAGATTCCTAAATCCTTTTTTGTCGCTGAATCTGGACCTTTTTTATTTTCAAGTCCCTTTATCACGGCAAGTTCATTTCTCACGAGTCTAACTCCAGGGATATCATCCAGTATGAGTTCCGCCATTTTCTTCATTCTTCTGCTATCAACTTTTCCTGATAAAAAAACAACTCCGTTTTCCACCTTTACCCCTACGTGACTTGCATCGATGGCGTGATTTTTCATCAAAGCTTCACAGACTTCCTCAAAAATTCTGTCGTCTGATCTTATGTAACCTTTAGGCCCAAAACCTGTAAAATCTGTTTCCTGACGATCTTCTCGTTCAATATCAGGGGTGTCCTCTTCTATTTTCCCACTAAGCCCGGGATGACTCCAACCTCTTTCTTCCCGAATGTCTGACGAGTGTCCAAAATCTTTTTCACCTAACTCAAAGGGCCGATCACTGAAGTCAAAACCGGCATCCAGAGTGAATTTCTGATCGTCGGAACGCTCTACCAGCTTTAAATGCTTCTTGTCCGGGATTCTTTTATCTTTATTCATTTTGTGCTCCATCAAGTCTCGTCCTCGATACTGCCAATTCCCGGAATCCAACCCTCAACGCAATTTTTCTTAACTTGAAGTTGATTTTGAACATCATCAATTCCGCTGATATCTTCAACTAAAGATTCGGCCCTTTTCTTATCTTGTCTGGAAGCGACATATCCGTTCAAAAAGATAATATCGTCCTTAATCTCGACTTCGATGTCAGACGCATCTAGATCAAAATCTCTTGCCAGAATTTCACACGCCTCATCTTTAATTCTTTTTATTGACCTCTTATAACCTTTGGGGCCTTTGCCAAAATAATTTTCTCTTGATGCATCTGACCTTAGGTCTTCTGACCAACGACTGCGCTTTGCCTCATACTGATCCTCATAGGTGGGATCATAATCATTCCTGAATTGATCATCCTGAAAAGAATCATGACGAATCCTTTCCTTATCAAAACGATTTTT
>CAXNNO010000160.1:0-6003 GCA_964203555.1 Bacteriovoracales bacterium | reverse complement strand
ACTGACGACGTTGATATAAAGACCCTTCTCAATCATCCCGTCGCTCACGCTCTCTTTCAATTTTTTAAACGTTTTCCAAAGCCTTATATTGAGGAACACATTCACCTGACAGGATCACTGTCGGCCGATTTTATTCATCCTCACCTGATGAAACTCTTAAAAGGGTCAAACAGGGAAAACTATTTCAAGATTATTAATAATGTTTACGGTGAAGGGACGGCAGAAAAAATTGAGACTGTCGAAGACGTGGATAATCTTATCCGACTTAAGGAAGATGAGTTTTTTGATCGATACTTAAAAATCCTTCTTCTTCCTAAGCTTATTTTAACAACGAAGAAAATGCATTCGGCCGCTGCCTACCACATGGCCTCTGAACTTTATCATAAGTACAATATTGGAAAGTTACGTCTTAAGTTCACTCTCTCCCGCGCTACTCAAAATTCAGATGAACAGATTCCAGGGTTAGAAAATCTCAACGAAGAGGATGTCGTGCTCGGCCTCTATGATGGGTTCATGGCGTTTAAGAGGGAAGTTCCCGAGTTTGATTTCGTTCTCTCTCCATGCTTTAGAAAAGAGGCCAACTTTTTTGATGCCTCAAAATATCCCACTAAGAAGTCCCACTTCCTCCAGCAAGTTGATGCCATTCTCGACATTATTGATAAGCATTCTTTTCTAGTGCCCTATCTATGTGAAGTCGATACGGTTGGTTCAGAAAAGGATCTTTATCGCAAGGGTCACTTTGCGGAGATGCAGCAAGGTTTTAGAAAGCTCCACTTCAGAGGATTCTCCATTCGCTCCCACCACGGTGAAACTTGGCACACTTTGAAAAAGGGTGTTCAGGCCGTTGATAACTCTCTCAATATCTGGCACATCGACACTCTGGAGCACGGACTCTCTCTTGGAATCAATCCGAATTTTTATTTTCACTCTCTTTACCGACGCCTCGTCATCGACAACGAACGGGGAGGAACAATTAAAGAAGGGTCTAATGACTGGAAAGAGCTCATGGACATGGATTGGAGAGAGCATACTGATGTTCGGGATAAAATTTTTAAAGGCGAACTTCTGGATGAAAAACAAAAGCGGGAATTTGTAAAAGTTAAATTTCACACTGCCCGGGAAGTTGAGCATTATCAGCACGATGTGCTTAATCGCATGATTAACAAGGGAGTCAGTTTAATTGCCCTTCCGTCTTCAAATAATAAACTCACAACCAGCTTTGCTGACTACAAAGATCACCCCTTTTCATGGTGGGAAAAAAAAGGTCTCAAGCTCGGTGTGGGTACCGACAATTACGTGACGCTGAATACCAATTTCATTCAGGAACTCCTTATTCTGCTCTTTACGGACGCGGAGAATCTAAAAATCACAAAGCTTCTCATGGTCGCAACCGGTGAAACCAGAAGACCCTATCTTTCGCAACTTTTGTGGAAGATGCGTCCTGGTCATTGAAACCTGACATTTTTTTGACCAATTGAGCTCAAAGAAACTGTCGCCTGAAGCAGACGACATCGATTATTTTTTTGTAACTAAATCTTCTTTCATTACCTTTTTAGCGAAGAAAAAAACGATGAAGGCGACTAACAAAAAATCCGTTGTTGCTGACATGAGTCTTCCGTAAAAGATGCCGCGATAAGAGAGCTGAGAAAGTTCTTTCACCCCTGCCGCACTCAAGGCGGGTTGAAGGATAAGTGGGGTCAGGAGATCATTCACAAGACTTGTGATGAGAAGATTTAACTTTCCCCCGATGATGACGGCAATTGCGAGCCCTATGACACCATAGTTTTTCAGAAAATCAGAAAATTCTTTTAGCATAATTATCTCCTTGTTCATGGAGATATTATCTACACAAGTCGCGGATGAAGTATCTACTCAGAGTGGGAATGAAAATTACCTGATAAACTTCATGAGAAGCTCCGTGGCAGCTTCGACCGGGGTGATTCTCTTTTCCATAACTTTTTTTTCAAATTTGTGAATTTCTTTTTTTCCAATTGATTCAGAAAAAGAATCTCTCAGTCCGTCGTAAATGAGTTGCCACATCCAATCAAGACCTTGTTTGTCTCTTTTTTGAATAATTAATCCTTCCTGCCCGAGGAAATAATCATCAATGGATTTTTGAATTTCAGGTAATCCTGACCGGGTCAGGGCCGAACATGAGAGAACCGGAGGCATCCATCCCTCATGACGAAGAATATGCAGGGCCTGTTGGTAGTCATGCTTGGCCCTCTGAATAATTTGATGTTGATCGCCGTCATCTTTTGTGACGACAACCATGTCCACCATTTCTAGAATCCCCCGTTTGATCCCCTGAAGATCATCCCCTGCACCGGGTTGGAGGAGCATGACAAAAAGATCCACCATTTGGGCGACGGCCGTTTCAGATTGACCGACTCCCACTGTTTCAACCAGAACAAAGTCAAAGCCGAAGGCCTCACAAAGAAGAAGTGACTCACGTGTTCTTTTAGCAACGCCTCCGAGAGTTTTGCCGGAAGGACTTGGACGAATAAACGCATTGGGGTCAATGGCCAGCTCATTCATCCTGGTTTTATCCCCAAGAATTGAGCCCCCGCTTACCTGAGACGTTGGATCAACCGCCAGGACCGCGACAGTTTTATTTTGAGAAGTCAGAAGCTTCCCAAAGGTTTCAATAAAGGTTGATTTACCCACTCCCGGAGTTCCGGAAATACCAATTCTTCTGGATTTTCCCGTCTGTGGTAGAAGAGATTTTAAAAGTTCTTGCGCTAGCTTCTGATGTTCAGAGTGAGATGATTCAACCAAAGTAATTGCTCTAGCAAGTATTGTTCTGTCCTGGTTTTTAAAACCATCCAGGTAGTCCTGAAGAACAAGAGACTTTCTCATTTGAAACCTAAAGCTTCGTTCAACTTTTTCATGAGGTCCGTGGCCGCATCGGCGATAACAGTTCCAGGCCCGAAGATACCGGCAACACCCATTTTATAAAGTTTATCATAATCCTGAGGCGGTATGACTCCGCCAATTGTAACCAGTATGTCTTCTCGATTTATTTTTTTGAGTTCTGCCTTCAGTTCCGGCACGAGAGTCAAGTGACCGGCAGCAAGTGAAGAAACTCCTATAATATGAACATCATTTTCGGCCGCCTGCTTGGCAGTTTCCTCAGGTGTCTGAAAAAGAGGACCAACATCAACATCAAAACCCAAATCAGCAAAAGCTGTCGAGATCACTTTCTGACCTCGATCGTGACCGTCCTGGCCCATTTTTGCAATTAAAACTCGTGGACGACGCCCCTCGTTTTGCTGAAATTTATCAAGAAGAGATTTTAGCTCCTTCACATCAATCCTCCCTCGCTGGACTTCTTTTAAGTACACACCCTGAATCGTTCTAATTTCTGCCTGATGACGTCCAAAAATTTTTTCCATCGCATAGCTCATTTCGCCAACCGTAGCATGGGCCCGGGCCGCTTCAACCGCAAGGTTCAGAAGATTTCCTGTACCGCTTTTAGCGGATTCGGTCATGGCGTTGAGTTTTTCCTGAACAACTGTTTCATTTCTTTCCGCCTTAAGCTTCTTCAGCCGATTAAGCTGAGCTTCACGAACTTCAGAATTTTCAACTTGAAGAATTTTTGGAGTGTCATCTTTTTCTCGTTTAAAAAGATTAACTCCCACAATCGGCTGGACACTGGAATCAATTCTCCCTTGTGTTCTCGCGGCCGCTTCTTCGATTCGCATTTTAGGGATACCCTTTGCTATGGCATGAGACATTCCACCCAGGGATTCAATCTCTTCAATATGGCCCCACGCCTTAACTGCAAGCTCCTGAGTCAGGGCTTCAACAAAGTAACTTCCTCCCCATGGATCTATAACATCACAGGTGTCAGTTTCCGTTTGAATAAAGAGCTGCGTATTTCTGGCAATCCTTGCGGAAAATTCTGAAGGCAGAGCGAGAGCTTCGTCCAAAGAATTTGTATGAAGACTCTGTGTGTGACCATGGGCCGCGGCCAAGGCCTCAATTCCAGTTCGGGTGACGTTATTAAAAACATCCTGAGCAGTTAAGCTCCATCCCGATGTTTGAGAGTGAGTTCTTAGGGCAAGAGACTTCTGGGACTTTGGATTAAATTCAGAAACAATCCGACTCCAAAGTAAACGTGCCGCCCTCATTTTGGCAACTTCCATAAAGTAATTCATACCAATCGCCCAGAAAAATGACAGCCTTGGAGCAAAGTCATCAATTTCAAGTTTGGCCTTGATTCCGGTTCTGAGATACTCAAGTCCATCGGCCAGCGTGTAAGCAAGTTCCAGATCTGCCGTTGCTCCGGCCTCTTGCATGTGATAACCGGAAATTGAAATTGAATTGAACTTGGGCATGTACCTTGAAGTGTAACTGAAAATATCAGCAATGATCTTCATCGAGGGACCTGGTGGATAGATATAAGTATTCCTCACCATAAACTCTTTTAAAACGTCATTCTGAATTGTTCCAGTGAGTTTATCTGGACTAACTCCCTGCTCTTCTCCGGCCAGTATAAAGAGTGCCAGAATAGGGATAACTGCTCCATTCATTGTCATCGAAACAGACATTTGATCCAGGGGAATTCCCTGAAAGAGAATCCTCATATCCAGAATGGAGTCAATTGCTACTCCGGCCATCCCGACATCACCCTTCACTCTCGGATGATCCGAATCATATCCCCTATGAGTCGCGAGATCGAAAGCAATGGATAGGCCTTTCTGCCCCTTCGTAAGATTATCCCTGTAAAATTGATTTGATTCTTCTGCTGTTGAGAATCCCGCATACTGACGAATTGTCCATGGTCTGACTGTGTACATTGAGGCATAGGGACCTCGAATGAATGGTTTATTACCAGGAAGAGTCCGTGCTAGTTTTAAAAATTTAACATCACTTTTATCGTAACAGTTTCTGAGTTCTATTCCCTCAGGTAAAGTCAGGATCGTTCGCTTAGGATTTAAACCTGCCACGGGATGAGTCCACGGAATTTTGGTAAAATCTTTCATCACGACTTCCTGGCCGAAAAAGTACTGACCAAATCCTCAAGAACGTTAAAAACATTCTGGCCACCATAGAGATTTTTAAACGAGTTCATTTCAAATTTGCCAGCAACATATTTATGGGAAGTCTTAATCACTCCCAACATCGGTTCCAGTAAAGGATAGTGCTCATCAAGAGCACAGAGGACCACAATATCTTCCCCTCGAGTGGACAAATTTTTTGTAAAATCGTTAATGTCGTGCTGAGAGGTTCCTGAATCCAGAACCCTCAAACCCAAAAGCTCAAAATAATTCTTCACAAAATTGAACCGACTATTGAGTGCAGCATAATCCCCGTAAAGAGCAATATAAACCTCAGGCCTTGACCCTTCCAGCATCTGAAGTCGCAACTCTTCAAAAGAACGCGCCAGACGGAAAAATGATGGGGCCTTCAATTTGAGACGGAGTTCTTCTTTTACATCGGGAAAATCATTAATTCCAGACATGACTAATTTTCTTACTTTCATCATCTGAAGTTGCTGCTCCCGAGTGCTTGCAATTTCAGAAGAGATGTCTTCACCTGCGAGAAGACGCTGCATCAGTTTCCATGCCTCTTCACAAAGAGCCCCCGTCAAATTTTCAAGATGATAACTTCCAAAGGCAGCATCTTCCACGATTCCCAGCATACTCTCTAGGGCCAGGATGTGAGAGGTATTTCTCGCCATTCGACGTGATCGATCAGTATGCTCATCGATCGGGTTTTTTTCTGTCTCGAGGTCAAATAGGGTATTGTAGCCTGAGGATTGAATGTGATCAGCACAACCGATGTAGGCAGCCGCTACGGCGGTTTCGTTTCTAAGCATATTTGAGTAGCGCTCAAACAGAGTCCACCCCATGTAGCTCGTGAGTGCAACGACCTTGAGTTGAGACTTATTGCCCTTTTCTTCAAGAATTTTTGCCGCTATTAACCTCGCCGCTCTGAGTTTGGCAATACTCTCGAAGAAGTGGGAGTTAACGTAAACTCCGATATAAATCTTCTCTT
>CAXNNO010000159.1:0-6034 GCA_964203555.1 Bacteriovoracales bacterium | reverse complement strand
AGAGTTTCAATGGATCTTGCAAGAAAAAATGGTGGTATTTGTAAAGAGGAAACTCTTCCTTTTAATGCCGATCAAAGGGAAACGCATAATTTTATTACAGAATTAGAGGTTCTTAAAAAAAATCTTAAGCTTTTAAAAAATGATGCCCTTCTTTGTGCGATTGTTGACAACCGTTTTAAGGCGTTTGATCTCTCGGTCGATGCCAGTCTTCTGGCCGAATCTGTGATGAATCAAAATATGAACATTACTCTTGAAAAAATTGCCCGAGAGCAATGTAAGAATGACTTACTCAAAGTCCCGAATTTTAAAACTAAAAAAATTTTTGGATCGGGTAAAAAATTTCTCAAAAAATTTAATGCTATTCTTGACAAGGGTAAACCCATCGAGATTTCTTATAAAGTGAAGCAATTTACTGACGATGATGGACTTCACTCGAGTGTTGTCACGGCCAGAAGATGGCATGCGGGTAAGTGTCAGTACAAAATTAGAAACAGCTGGGGAAAATCCTGTGCTTTCTATAATAAGAAGGTGATCTGTGAAAAAGAATCCGGATCATATTGGGTGAATGATGAAGACTTTGATAAAGCTATTATTAGTTCCACTTATATCGACGGTAACTAACGCCTGGTCTTGTGAGATTAAAAAATCAGTTGAGTATAAAGGGAAGACCTTCGCTGTTTGTTTTGATCCCAAAACCGAGCTCTATCTTTCACCGGAATGCTCGGATATTAAAACCTGTTTTTTAAAAAATAAGATCGAATTCCAGCTCTACTCCAATCAAAGTCCGGGATTTTCTCTGTGCTTTCAACTGGGCGGAGATGCATTCTTTGGAGTTATCAAGGGCCTTGAGGACAAAATTCCCATGTGTAAAATAGATAATTATATTATCGATCAGGAAAATTTGATTATCGCCTCAAAAAAAGAAAGTCGAAAAAAGAAATAAAGCATTCTATTTTGTAATGGCATTTATTTTCTTCACCAAAACCTCGGCGGTGAATGGTTTAAGAAGATATCCCTCAGCACCTGCATTGATCACTTCAAAAATATCTTTTTTATCAGATTCAGAAGTCACCATAAGAAATGGTATTGTGTTTGTCCTGGGGTTTGCCTTGAGCATTTGTAATAAATCAAGACCAGTGTAGGGCGGCATCCTCCAGTCGCAAATAATGAGACCCACCGGAACTTTTGCATCTTTCATGACATCAATCGCCTCTAATCCGTTGGAGGCCTCAATGATCTCAGTGAAGCCCATCGTTTTCACCGTTTTTATGACAATCTGTCTCGCACTCGACATGTCGTCCACTATAAGAACTGATTTATTTACATCTAACATTCTTTTCCTTTCAGCATATTTTTGATAAATTCTAACCCATTTATTTATCCATAGATGAATTATTTATAATTGACTAAGTTAGGTTGTCGGGAATAGGCGCATAAAATAATTGTAAGTCTCCTATTGTGTGGTTTAATAGTGGTTTAAAATCATTGGTTCTAGGAGTCATGGCTTGTTATTCAGAGAACCCAGAAAATTCTTAGAGATTCTCTATAAGATGCCCGAAAAGCGAACCATTCTTGTAACGAGTTCAATCCTCTTTGTTTATTTTACCTTATTTTTTCTCTGGAACATTGATTCTCCGACCACTTTAAACTTTGATGAATTCCACTATATTCCCTCAGCGAGACAATTTTTGTCCTTCACTGAAAATCAAAATTACGAGCATCCTCCTTTTGCCAAAGAAATGATTGCTCTTGGAGTGAAGATTGTGGGCGACATCCCGGTTGGTTGGCGCTTCATGAGCACGATCTTCGGCTCTTTAACGATCGTCGGAATGTATCTCATTGCCCTGGCACTTTTTAGAAATCATCTCTCAGGTCTTTTTGTAGCACTCTTAACGGGTGTTAATAACGTCACTTACGTTCAGGCGCGAATTGGGATGATCGACACCATCATGGCCTCGCTCCTCGTGTGCGCATTTGCAGCTGGACTATGGGCGTTTCTCCCCAGAAATGAATCCAGTAAAAACCCCTTTTTTCAAAAAAGGCTCCTGGATTTAAGTGGAGTTCTCATAGGTTTGGCCGTCGCCTCCAAATGGTTTGCAGTCGTGCCATTCGCTGCCTTCTGGGTTTTCTTCGGTTTTTTTTCTTTTTTTAAATGGAAGGAGATTCCTCAACACTCCTTTGGTCGTTGGGATTTTGTAAGAAGTTTACTGATCTTGCCTTGTGTTTCCTACTTTATGACCTTTCTCCCTTATCTCTGGGTCACGCCGAACATTGGCCAGAATCCTTATAATCTAAAAGACATCTTTTTTAACTTTCAATGGAAGATTTGGGATGGTCAGCGAAGAGTCATAGGGTCTCATCCGTATCAAAGCTCCTGGTTTCAATGGCCTTTGATGAATCGCCCTATCTGGTATTTTTTTGAAGCCTCATCAAACCCTCAGAGAGTGAATGGCATTGTCTGTCTTGGGAATCCCCTGGTCTTTTGGGGAGGGCTAGTCACCATGAATTTCGCGTTCTGGGATTTTTTTCGCAGTAGAAGTTTTCCGGGATTTTGGATTGTCTTTACCTACTCAGTTCTTTTGTTCTCATGGCCTTTTATCCCCCGGGAACTGGCGTTTTTTTACTATTATTATCCGGCCTCCCTGATCCTGGGACTATCCTGGGCGTATTTTCTATTAAGTCTTACACCAGAAAAAAAATTACTTTGGGTTCACGGAATCGTTTTATTGTGCGCGACCATTTTATTCTTTTATTTCTTTCCCCTGCTCTCGGGCATGAATATCTCTTACGAAAAGTTTCTTGATTTGATGTGGTTTCGCGTCTGGATTTAGCTTAGAATGATCCGCTTTCGCTCCGGCGCTACCTGTCCATTATTGTCAGTTTCATTTTTTTTCTAAGACTTCAGTTATTGAGGTATTATTTACCTGGGTGCAAACATCAAAGAGAAGGTCTTTTTATGTACGGTATGGTTAATCAGGCAATCAAATCGATGGTCCTTCTGAAATTTGATGAACCCACGTGGAACGAAGTGTGCAGAAAGGCCAATCTTGATCACAACGATTTTGCTCCCTTTCAGCAGTATGACGATGCCATAACGGGAAGTTTAGTGGCGACCATTTCTGAGATGGCCAACATGAATCCCACCGATCTTCTCGAGGCCTTTGGAGAGTACTGGGTTGTTTATGCCCGCAAGTCAGAGTACAGCTCGATTTTGGAATCCTTTGCCACTTCTCCCATTGGATTAATTGAATCTCTTGATAGTCTTCACACCAGGCTTGAACTACTTTTTTCAAATCTCTCTGCGCCAAGCTTCTGGGTGGAACACATCAGCCATAATGAAGTTATTGTTCATTACTCGACAATCCGAACCATGCCTTTGGAGTATTTTGTTGTCGGCCTTCTTAAAGGGGTGTTTCGAATGTTTGATAAAGAATGTGAAGTGACGATGCTTCCGGGTATAGAGGGCGAAAAGGCCGCCTTTAAAGTTAAGTTTTAAAATGAATGAAATCGATCTCGATAGTTTGTCCAATTTTTGGTTTGTCGTAAGTCCTGACTTGAATGTAATTCAATCTTCTTCTGTTTTTCAAAAAAATCCCTTTCTCGAGAAAAATCTACTGGAGAAAACTAAATTCATTCAACCCAAATTAAATAAGGACAGAGACCTTTTTATTCAGGTCAAAAGTACAGTCATTCACTTTAGTCACAATGACTTCAAATTTAATTTTCGCGCCACCGCTCATCGATACGGGAATAATATTTTATTTCTTTGCTGGCCGTTTCTCACGGAGATAAAACAAATTAAGGAACACGATCTTGGTCCTCTGATGAGTCATCCCGCCTGCCTTATAACCGATGTTCTTATTTTGAAGGATGTTCTTTTCAAGCAGCAAGATAAGATCAGACATTTAGAAATTGAAAAAGTCGAAAAAAGACTCGCCGATCAGGTCAAAATTAACCGACATCAATCAAAACTCGCCTCTATCGGAGTGCTCGCCGCCGGAGTGGGGCATGAAATTAATAATCCTCTGGCAATTATTTCAGGCAATCTCTCAATCCTTCAGATGCATTTGAATTCTCAAAATCTGATGGATTCTGAAATCTCTGAACGAATCAAAAAAGCAGAGAAGGCGATAGGAAGAATCTCAAATATTGTCAAAGGCCTGAGATCCCTTTCAAGAACTGATGAAACTGGTTTTAAAAATTTCGATTTCTCCGATCTCGTTCTTGAAACCTCCGACATGATTAAGGATATATTTGAAAGGGAAGGAATTAAACTCATCGTTCATGTTGAAGGCCATCTTTGGTCCTTTGGTAGCCGTGGCCGGTTGCAACAGGTTTTGGTTAATCTTTTAAACAACGCCAAAGACGCTCTGGATAAAAGTCAGATAAAAGAAATTCATCTCTCATGTCAGCTTATTCAGCATAAAATTAAAATATCCATCCATGATACTGGTTCAGGCATTCCGGAAGATATTCGTGAGAAAATATTTGAGCCCTTTTTCACCACGAAAGAAGTTAATAAAGGAACGGGAATTGGACTTGCGTTGATTAATTCCATCGTAAAGGAACACGGCGGTGAGATTGTTGTTGAAAGTCAAATGGGCGCAGGGTCCACTTTCACCATTTACTTATCCTCAATTGATCACACGAAATTGGAAAATCAAGCGCCCCTGATAATCACCGAGGCACCCGTTCAATTTAACGGAACAGTTTTAGTGGTTGATGATGAGGACGAGATTTTAGAAATTCTCTCACACATTTTTTATACTCTTGGTTTAGAGGTCATTACTGCCAATAACGGAATTGAAGCATTCACCATTTTATCCGAAGGAAATAAGAAAATTGATCTCGTCGTTTGTGACATGAAAATGCCTGAGCTCGACGGACCTGGTCTTCTTCAAAAAATGAAATCCAGATTAAACTTCAAGGGGAGATTTTACTTCATCACCGGAGGAGTCAACGTGGATTTTTCCACGACTGAGGGAATTGTAGATGGTATTTTTACCAAACCTTTTAAAAAAGATGTGATAACAAAGGAGCTCGCTCAGTTCCTTATTTCTAAAAATTAGCTGAGTCAATAACTTAATCATCTCTATGATGTTGGCCCCAGATTTGCTGGAATTGGAATAACTTTTTCGAAGGTTGTTTCGATGTTAATGCAAATCATCTTCACATTGATCTTTTTTTTCCAGACCATCTCTGTAGGAGCTTCAGAAAAAAATGACATCAGTGCTTACCGTCACCCTGAAGTTTCCTATGAGTCTTTTGAACAATGGATGATCAAAAGAATTCGAAACGTTTCCCTCTACAAGTCCAGCGCCATTGGTTCGGCCACATATTTCTCGGAAAATAATCTCCCGGATACCACTTCTTGGGATTCTTTGAGTACTCTTGAAAAGAGATTTCAGGGCGTGAGAAATGATCGTCATCTAAGATGGCCCAGAAGGCCGGATTTTCTTCGAAGAATCAGCTGGCTCTACCCCAACGATGGCTGCTACGCCAGGGCCGCCATGGCAAATATTTGGTTTAAGGCCAGAAGAATTGATGTGCCGGGGAAAGTCTTTGCGTTCGGAAATCTTTTAGTCAGGACTAAAAACCATCCCAGGGGTTACGTCTCCTGGTGGTACCATGTGGCACCGATCATTCAGGTGGGAAAATCTCATCTCGTTCTAGATCCATCCATTGATCCTTCGGGGCCATTACCTTTAAGGCAGTGGCTTAGTCGAATGGGTAACCCAGCTAAAATCAAAGTTTCAATCTGTTCCCCGGGTGCTTATTCCCCGAGAAGCCGATGCTCAAGTGAGGCCATCGGAACTTCTGGCACATCAGCGCAGAAAGAATTTCTTAATAGGGAATGGGATCAATTAAAGAGAATGGGTCGCGACCCGGATGAACTCTTGGGCGCAAACCCACCCTGGTTAGACTGGCCTGGATTTCGTTTACGCTAATCGATAGAGACTGATTTTTATCTACAAACTATTTTTTATCCATTAATATTCCTTCATGAAAATATCACATTTTTTCTTGTTTTTTT
>CAXNNO010000158.1:0-6059 GCA_964203555.1 Bacteriovoracales bacterium | reverse complement strand
CGCTCTATGAGCTTCTTTAACTTTTTTATTATCATAAGAGACCTGTGCTTTCAGATCCCCCATGTTATCAGTCATTTCTCTGTAGGCATCGGCCAGTCGCTCTTCTTGTTTCACAATCAGCTGATGCTTTTCCCTTTTTCCCGCTTCACCAATCGCCGCTCCGGTTCCGGTGATCTTTTCCTCATACTCCTTGACCTTATTGACGAGCTTATTATTAAGTTCATCCATATTTCGAAGATATCTGGTCTTGGTTGTTTTATTATGGTTTTCGTTTCGTCCAGTTTCTGATTCAAAAGCTTTTTGATAACTCGTTTTAATATCATTCAGCCGTCTATCAAAGTCCCTTCTTTTCTGCACTGATTCCTCGGTGAAGTTTTGACGTTCCTTGGATCGTTCTTCGTGAAACTTACTGGCATTACTGCCCAGCGATTCCTGAGTTTTTTCTTTTAAATTTTCAAGATTTTTCTGGTAGCTCTTTTCTAAATCTGCACGATCTTCTATAAAACTATTGCGCTGTTTTTGGATAACGCTATCTGCCCGCGCCTCAGTATCCTGGATCCGTTTTTCTGTAACATCTCTAAGCTTTTTAGTATTTTCAGTAAAATATTCGCGGTCTTTCGCTAGTCTCTTTGTGTAGTCTGCACCATTAATACTCATGAGAATCCCTTATGGTCACTTCCTGTGACTTCATGGACTAGTATAGCATTTGAGTGATCTGAAATTAACCTTGGGTAAATCTTGCTGATTTTCGCCCAAGGTTAAAGTTGATTTTTTAAAACAGGTTTTATTTCGCGAGGGCCTCGTCAATGATTTCTGAGAAGACATCCATTGATTGCGCACCATTAACGAGCTGACCGTTGACAAAGAAAGTCGGGGTGGACTTAACCTTCGCTTTATTCCCTTCTTCCATGTCTGCCTTAACTTGAGACAAATATTTGTTTTCAGTTAAACATTTTTCAAAAGCATCCATTTTAAGACCTATTTTTTTAGCTGTCTTCTTCAGACCTTCACTATCCAAAGCGTCCTGCCCAAGAAACATTTCATCATGCATTTTCCAAAACTTATCGGTTCCTTGTTCGTTGGCACAAAGTCCAGCAACGGCAGCTTGTTCAGCGTGGTTATGAAACGGAAGTGGGAAATTTTTAAAGGCAACCTTAATTTTATCGCCGTATTTCGCCTTCAACTCTTTAATAATGTCGGCCCCCTTGGCACAAAATGGACATTGAAAATCAGAAAACTCAACTATTGTGACCTTTGCATCTTTTCCACCCAACCAAGGTGATGTTCCTGCCTCTACTGGAAATGTTGGCCGACGCGGCTTAGGAATATAGACTTCCACCTGGCTCTTTTTAGTTTGCTCGCCTATCCATAGATCAATAGCTTCTTTCTTCTTTTCCATCCCAAGATAATTTTTTATCTTTTCTCTGACCTGCGGATTCATGTGCTCTTGAGGAATATTCTGGTCTTTAACAAAGGTATCAATTTGCTTTTCAGAAATGATGACATCTTTAGCAACAAATTTCTCAAGGAATTCATCGTTTGAAAGACCCTTTTTCCTCGGATCCTTATCCATGTACTTTTGTAACAAGAGGGATTTGAGGCGGTTAAATTTAATTTCAAAAACCTTCGATTCAGCTTCAAAAAGCTCAGACTCAATTCCGTCATTGAGTTCTTGATTGGTGATTTCTATTTCACCCGCCTTAGCTGCAACCCCTTCTTTAACGGCCGGCTTAAAGAGATAGCTAGGCCTGCCGTTGGAATCAGAGCATGACGATGACATTAGTAGTGCGACGATGGACATTAGGCCCAAAAAAGCTTTCATATGAGAGTTCTCCCTGTTGTTTAAACAGACCTAGATTAGCCCAAAGGTGTTAAAAAAAAAACAAAGAGAATTACTCAACTAATGGAGATGATCGAGAAAATGTTGAAACAAGGCACTCTCCCGCATGGATTGATAATTTCCAGCTGACACAATTTGCCCATTTTCCAACAAAATTAAGAGCTGAGAATTGATAATGGTCTCAAGCCTATGGGTCACAATGATGGTTATTGACCTGGATTGAAAAAAACAAATTAAATCTCTAAGGGCCGCCTCCAGTTCAGAATCAAGACCGCTGGAAATTTCATCCATGAGAATAATGGGTTTTTTCAGAAATAAGGCACGAAGTCCGGATATCAGCTGCTTTTGGCCCATCGAGAGGCTTTTTGAAGAAATCGTAACTTCGGGATTAAGATTCCATTTCGATAGGTAAGGAATTGACCTGGAGGCGAGTTCCCAAAATTCAGCAAAACCTTCATCTGAACCAAGAGTAATATTAAATTGTAGTGTTTCGGTAAAAACATGTGACTCTTGGGAAATAAGACTTACATAGGAGGAAAATCTCCGCAATTGAGTATCATCGCTCAGATCAATATTATGACCATCAATCGAGATCGTTCCATTAAATGAATGGTATTGGCCTGAGAGGAGTTTCAAGAGAGTGGATTTACCACAGCCTGACTCACCCAATATCCCAAGGATTTGCCCCCTGGACAATTCAAAATGAATATCTTTAAGCTTAAAGCCTTGCTCGTACTCGAAAGATTTAAGATTGAAATTCATTTTTCTTACTTCAAGGTCAGCGTAATCAAGCCTTGTGAAGTTTTCCTGCGCAAAACTTTCATTAAATTGATGAATGCGATCAATCCCAGTACCGGCACGTGCAAGAACAGAAATTTTGGATGCAACATCTTTAATCGGCGTAATAGATTTTTGAATAAGATCAATCAGGGCCGCGAGAATTGCAACCTCAACGATTTGAGAATAGGGCACGATAATCATAACGAGAGCAATTAGAATTGGATAAAGTGATTCGGCGGCAGAATAGTATCCCGCATCCCAAATATTGGCATGAAGCTGCTTATCCAGGAACTCTTCAAATATTTTTTCTCCGCGCTTTGAGGCATACTTTTCATTCGGACTGAAAAACAACTCCCGAAGGCCTGATGTTAAATCTGTTACGACCCTTGCCATTGATCCCGTGATTCTTCTTACCTCCATAAAAATCGTTGCCATCGCCCTACTGCCTTTAATGAGTAGAAGACAAGCAATGACTTCTGCTAAAAATAAGGCGAGCCCGGTCGTCGAGTTGAGTTGAAGAAAGCTTACAAGGCATGAAAGTATAAAGATAATATCTATAAAAATCCCGAAACTGCCGGAACTAACGACCTCCCTCACAGCATCAGTATCATTCATCAATCTCGCCAGAACCTCACCCATGGGGTATTCTTCGTGATGACCCGACTTGCGTCTGAAAGGTGCCTTAAGCCAAAGAGAGAAACTTTGTTTTCTTATTCCGGCCAAAAGATGCTGAATATACCGATGTGTACTCAGGGTGAAACAAAAACGATTCAGATACTCACTGACATACAAGATTACAAGCAACATCAGTTGATGGTTAAATTCATCGGTCTTATTGAGTGATTTATAAAAATCGGTAATAAATCGAGGAGTCAGATATCCAGTGACAGCTGAAATAAGTACATTAATTAATATGAAGAGAACAAGGAACCACTCTGATCTAATCCAGAGATAAGTCCACCATTTGCTCTTTAAAGAACCTGGAGACATTTTCATCCTTCAATATTTTACCGGAACTGCCTTGTGCAACAATGCCGGATTTTTTATCTAAATAAATAATTTCATCAGACAATCTCACAGTCGTGAGTCTATGACTTGAAATAATGAACGTAAGACCGCTCCACTCCTTGGCGTCTCGTAACTGAGAAATAATCTTCTTTTCCAGAATAATATCTACCGAAGAAAAAGGATCATCCCAAATGAGAATTTCAGCGTCTGACAGAAGTGACCGAACGAGTGCAACTCTCTTGATCTGGCCTCCTGATAAACGTTTGCCGTTCTCGCCGACCTCCAGCTGTAAAACGCCCTCTTCACTTGGTGCAAGGTTATCGAGCTGGAATATCTTCAAAAGAGTGAGTGCTTTTTTCCGGGTATTTTCGTCCGGGGTCTTTCCTAAAAAAATATTTTCTAAAATCGTATCATTAAACAAATAGGGTTCCTGCTGAACCATTGAGACCCTGGCCCCCTTGAGAATGAGGCCAGTCGCCAAGCTTGAGAGGACATGACTTTTACCACTTCCGGTTTCTCCAATAAAGACAGTCCATTTTCCCCTCTTCATATCAAGATTTATGGTATTGCTCCACAACCCAAGATCCATTTCAATGTTGTTTTCGCCGATCTCAATCCTCCGTGATTGAAGCTCTATTTCTTCTTCTGATGGGAGACTAAGATCGTGATAGAGTTCTTTAACCCGCTTCCACGCCGCTAGACCCTGGGACACAACGACAGCGACCCATGACATGAACATGACCGGCTCAAGAAAAAGATAGAGAAAGCCTGAAAAGAACACAAGATCAGAGGTATTTCCACCACGGGCCCGTATCAAGAGGGCGGCCCAGATAAGAGAGGCCCCAAGACCAAACTTCACATAAGGCCCGGTAAAGGCAAAACCAATGGACGTTTTAAAAAATAAGGATAATTCTTCACCCGATTTTTTTACAAATCCATTAACAAAACTTTCCTCACGGTGAAAATTCTTAATGGTCTGTTTGGCTTCATAGGATTCGATTATGTACTGCTGAACCTCACCCTTTTTATCCATCATTTTTTTAAAATATCTTTGATTAATGAAAGTCATAACGGTGAAAAGTCCGACACTGGCAAACAAAGGGGTAAAGGCAGGCCAGAGGTAGGCATCGGTCTGATTAAATTTTGGGATTAGTACTGAGGCCGCGATCACGAGGTTACTAATTTGGAGAAGACCGAATCCAACAAATGCCCGCAGATTATTGACATCATCAAAGAGAACCTGAAATATCTGCCCCTGATTTTTATGTTTATACCGGCCAGTGGGAACCCGCTCGAGAAGATGCAAAAGTTCCATTCGGAGAAATTTCTGCTGAATGCGGGCAGGATAAAAAAATAATAAGCGCGAAAAGGTCCGAAAGAAGAGGATCCCTGCCGCTAGTCCAACGAAAACCAAAACGGAAACATCTTCGAGTTGAGCACTCCCCATCCTAAGAGTTAAATCTCTAATCCGTTCGGGGATTTCTCGTTGAAACAATTGAAGAACATATAGACAAGCAAATGCCCCCAGGTAGAACCATTTAAATTCAAAAGCATGGTGGAGGATCCACAAACCAAATTGACGATGTAATCTCGATATCATAGGAGGTAAAATATCTCAAATTCTGCTCAAAGTCATATAAAGTCGAGTGAAAGGATAGTGACAAAATAAAGAAATCTACTTATTATGTGACATCTTTGCGCCCGTAGCTCAGTTGGTTAGAGTATTACCTTGACATGGTAGGGGTCACAAGTTCGAATCTTGTCGGGCGCACCATTTACGAACCACAATAGACCATTGATTCCGCGACATTTTTTCCGAGATTGATGACAAAGTTTGAGCGAATTTTGTTCGGTTTTTCAGGAAACTCTTCAGTTTAATTTGAGAGATCATGCCCCAAAAGAAGATTTGGAAAAAACTTCTGAATTGACCAAGAAAATGGGCGAGCCGTATCAATTAAAACTTGGAGTCTTTTTGAATAAAGAATTTGCAGGATGGAGTTTTGGAGATCAACAATCAGGAGAATCCTATTACATGAGAAATTCTGCTGTGCTCGAAAAGCACATTGCAAGAAAGGGCCCTACTCGGAACTCTTAAAAGCGAACATTGAAATCCAAACCGCCAAAGGGTTTCAAGTAATTTATAGTGCACATATTGCCACTAACAATGCAATCCTTACTCCAAAGCTGAAAGCAGGATTTGTCATAACAAGCCTTGAAATTGAAGAGAGATTCGGAACTAGAGCTAAACTTTCCTATTTCACGAGTCAGTTAAGAAAAAAGATTGTCGATTTCAGAGTTGGCTTTATCCGCCCAGATGAAGAGCTCAAAAATATTCTTAAACTTTAAATGAGAAGCATATCTCATTTGTGGAAAATGTAGCAATCAACTAGCACTAAATATTCTCAATTACTCCTCCTATAGAGTAAGTCTC
>CAXNNO010000157.1:0-6067 GCA_964203555.1 Bacteriovoracales bacterium | reverse complement strand
GTCACCTTCGTTCTCTCTGTCCTCATCATCTACAACAATAATCATGCGGCCCTGGCGAAGATCGTTCAGAGCGGATTCGATGGTATCTAATGGACGCATTTTTTCGGTCATCATATTTTTTAGTTAGAAAAGTTTCGACTCCATTCTTCGTTCTTGTCGGTATTTTGATCAAGACGAAAAAAGTTTTCCAAGTATTTAGCGATCATATCTACCTCGAGATTTAGAACATCTCCAACTTTTTTAAAGGATAGTGAAGTCTTTTCTAGGGTGTGGGGGATGATGGCCACGGTCAGGGATTTCTCCGTCAATTTTGCAATCGTGAGGCTTATCCCATCAAGGGCAATGGATCCTTCTGAAATCATGTACTTACGAAGGTTTTGAGGAAAAGAAACCTCTATATTCCAGTTATTTCCGGTTTGATCAATTTTTAGGATCTTTCCCAAGGCATTGACATGGCCTTGGACAAAATGTCCACCGAGGCGATCTTGCGGTCTTAGGGATAACTCTAAATTCACCCTATCCCCCGGTTGAAGTAATCCTAATGATGTTTTATCTAAAGTCATGTGGATTGCCTGGACTTTAAAAGTGTCCCCTTGAATATGAGTGGCCGTGAGGCAAACTCCATTGGTGGCTACGGAGTCATCAATTTTGATCTCTTTAATAATGGCCGGTGCATTTATGAAGATTTCTTTTCCTTCGGCATTCGTGGAAATGGATTCAATCGTTCCGAGTGTTTGAATTAATCCTGTGAACATCTGATTCTTCCTGTTAAGTAAAGGTCTTCACCCACCCATTTCGATTCCAGATGGGTTAGGCGAAACCTTTGGTTAAGATTTTTTACATTGAGGCCCTCAAAAATTCCTCTACCCTCACCCAAGAAACTTGGATTTTGATACAGAGAAATTCGATCGATTAGGCCCAGATTGAGAAATGTTGTGGCAAGAGTGGTTCCAAATTCGGCCAAAATATTAATAATTTTTCTTTGGAATAAATCATCAAGAGCGTCCTGAAGGCTTTGAATCTTTATGACCTGAGATTGGGGAAAGTCGAAGGCAAGATCTTTTTCTGTATAAACGAGTGTGAGATGTCTGAACTCATCTGTGAAAAGAGTGTGATCGGCCGGAAGATTACCTGATTTTGAGAGGACAATTCTCCAGGGTTGTTTGCCTTGATATTCAGGTACCCTGACTGTTAGCCTGGGATTATCTTTTCTAAGAGTTTCTCCACCGATCATGATGCCCTGATGAAGGGAGCGCAGTCTATGTACATCAAGCCTGGCTTCTTGTCCGGTGATCCATTGAGATTCCCCGTCAGGTAAGGAGATTTTTCCGTCGAGAGTCGTGGCCGACTTTAAATGAATAAAAGGTCTTTTAAGTCTTTGGGCGGTGAAAAAAACTTCGTTCAGCATTTCACCTTCGGCCTTGAGAATTCCATGACTGACTTCAATTCCGTGAGATCGTAAAAGCTCAAGGCCCTGGCCATTGACGTTTGGATTTGGATCCAGATTGCAAACAATCACTTTCTTGAATCCCTTTTCAATCAATTTTTGAGCACAGGGATGAGTTAATTTATTCGTGTGGCAACATGGTTCAAGGTTCACGTAGATTGTTGCACCGGTAAGTGACTCAGTGGCATTATTAATGGCAGCAATTTCAGCATGTGGGCCACCGTGAAATTGATGATGGCCTTCGCTAATGATTTTTCCGTCTTTAACAATGACGGCACCCACGAGGGGGTTGGGCCAGGTCGTGCCCAGACCTCTTTTGGCAAGCTCAAATGTCCTCGCCATCAGTTCTTCATGCTTCATCTTTAAGGTCCAAATCTTTGAAGACTTTTCCGGAAGGATCTTTTTTAAGCTCTTCCACATACAACTCAAGAGAGTATGAGGGAGCAACGCCTAACCATTCCTTTATGGTGGAATGGGGAATGTTGAGGTTGAGCCATTTGAAAATGCAGGATTGCCTGAGGGATTTTGCTGTCATGTCTGATTTTATTTCACGTCTTAGTTCTTCAAAAAAGAGCTCCGTTCCGCGAGGCGAGAGCCCACCTGATAAAATTTTATAAGGATTCGCATTAAAGAGAAGTTCGCTGAAGTCGAGGTCCTCATTTTTTAAGTGTTCTTGAATTGAAGATTGATAAAACTGGAAATCAAGATTAAAAACGGGGGGCAGAGGAATGGAGTATGGGTCTCTTCTAGGATGCTGGACTAAAACGCGATAATTATTTTTATCCTTAAGAATACCCCCGAAACTTAGTTTGGCAAAATCAGAAACTTTGAGCCCTCCACCATAAATGAGATGGAATATGATAAGATTTCTTAGATGTACGAGTTTTTGTAGACCCTCTGAACCCTTGACCCTCGTTTTTAATAAAGAAAGTGTCTTGATGACTTCAGGGAAGGGTGTGGGCGCAGGATTATCCAGAACCTTGGGAGATACGGCCATTTTCTTTAATGGATTTTCCTGGAAAATATTTTCACTCATTAAAAAGTCAAAAAATAATCTTAATGCCTGAACTCGTCTTCGGACAGAATTCGGAGACCCGTATTTTTGATCTAAGTACTGAGAGTATTCGTTGACCTGGGTCGTGGTAAAAGTTTTGATTTTAAGGTGCTGCTGCTTATCGATTAAAAAATTATTGAAGCACTGAAGATCCGCCTTATAATTCTTAACGGTATTAAAGCTTTTTCCCTGGTTTTCCAGTCGTCTTAAAAAATCATGTTGTTTACTGATTAGATTCCATTCCATGGGTGCGTATATTACGAAAAAGGCTTGGATATGTATAGCATTTCCGCTACTCTTTCGTTCGCTTCGGAGGCATAAATGATTACAGTTTCTAACCTAACAAAAAATTATGGTGGTCAGGTTCTCTATACGAATGGTTCGTTTTTTATTGGACCAGGAGAAAAAGTCGGGCTGGTCGGCCCCAATGGCGCCGGTAAGACTTCTCTTTTTCGTCTCATGATGGGCGAGGAGAGAGCTGATGCAGGGACAGTAGACTACTCAAAAAGCTTAAGACTTTGTTATTTCTCTCAAAGTGTCGGGGAACTCAAGGGCAGAAGTGCACTTGAGGAGGTTATTCACGGTAATGTTCGTTTAGGTTTTCTGAAAACAGAAATAGCCAAGATAGAGAAGGCCCTGGAGGAAGGAGAGTACTCCGATGAGATGCTTGAAAAGCTTGGTGACTACCAGACTGAATTTGAGAAACTGGGCGGCTACGATATTGAGTACCAGGCGGCAGAAGTTCTTACAGGACTCGGAATCTTACCTGATGAGCAGCAAAGACCGGTTGAATCTTTCTCTGGTGGTTGGAAAATGCGTATCGCTCTGGCCAAGGTACTTGCTCAAAGGCCCGAATTTATCCTGATGGATGAGCCGACCAACTATCTTGATCTAGAGTCCATCGTCTGGCTTGAGAGTTGGCTCAAAAATTTTAAGGGTGCAGTTTTCATGACAAGCCATGATCGAATCTTTATGAATGGGATTGTGAAAAAAATCGTTGAGGTAAATCATAAGACGATAACGGTTTATTCCGGTAACTACGATTATTATGAAAAAGAACGTGAGATCAGAAGGGATCAGTTGGTTGCCAGCTCCGAAAGACAGGAGGCCATGCTTAAAAAAGAAGAAGAATTTATTGCTAAATTTGCTGCGAGGGCCTCTCATGCGGCCCAAGTTCAATCCAGAGTAAAAAAGCTTGATAAGATAGAACGAATTGAAGTGATGCCTGATGATCAGTCCATCAATTTTGAATTTCCGAAGCCTCCTCGGTCTGGAAATGATGTGGTCAAGATGGATAGTCTTGCTAAAATCTGGGTTACTCCGGAAGGAAAAGAGAAGAAAGTGTTTACCGGGGTATCTGGTCTTATTCGTCGTCTCGAAAGAGTTGCAGTTGTTGGAGTTAACGGTGCGGGAAAATCAACTCTACTTAAAATCATTTCCGGACTTACAGAAGCGACTGAAGGCCAGGCAGTTATTGGTGCGAACGTTCAAATTGGCTACTTTTCACAATATTCGATGGATGTTTTAAATCCCAGCAAAACTGTCTTCGAAGAAGTCAGAGATCGCGTGAAAGATAAATCTGATGGGTACATGAGAAATCTTCTGGCCGCATTTCTTTTTCGCGGTGACGATGTCGAAAAGAAGGTTTCTGTTTTATCAGGTGGTGAAAAATCCCGTCTGATACTTGCAACTATTCTAACCAATCCTTGTAACCTTCTTATTCTGGATGAGCCTACGAACCATCTTGATATAAAATCTCGGGAAGTATTGGTGGAGGCTTTAAAGGCCTATGATGGAACTATTATGATTGTTTCCCACGACAGGCACTTTCTTAAGCAAATCACTACACAAGTGGCCGAAGTCGATAGAGGTGGAGTCAGATTTTATCCGGGAACATATGGTGAATACCTTTCAATTGTGGGTGAGCACTAATTAGTTTTTTACCTGCAAATATCACTTAAGTGATCAGAATGACTTGAAGGCGAGCGATTCCTGCTGGTTTTTGACTTGTGCATCGTGCAAGAGGGGAATATTTTCATAGTATCTTAAGATCATTGCGAAATCGGAATAAAACCACTAAAACAACCCATTATAAAAAATTACTGAAGGTCCCGAGGAACTTCAGAGCAGACGACCTTTAGGTGATTTATGTCACGACCTCGATTACATCAAGTATTGGAAAAAGTTTTTGAAACAAAAGAACTTGTTTCAGAACTTTTCATCAACGAAGAATACGCTTCTTTTATTAAAAAATATTCTCTTGGTATTAAACCCATCGAATTATCCAGGGCCTTCGTTCATAAATCTTTTTCTCACGAGTTTAGTGTAGGCCATCAGGAACAGTTGGAGTTCTTGGGGGATGCCGTTCTTCAGCTTATTTTGACGGATGAACTTTTTACCAGATTTCCAGACTATAAAGAGGGCCAGCTTTCCAAGCTGAGGTCTGCCATCGTCAACGAAAAAAGCCTTTCGATCATTGCAAAGGGTTTAAATCTTAATGAGCTTTTAATCGTCGGCAAGGGTGAGTACCGGAAGAAACTTTTTGATCAGGAAGCAGTTCTTGCTGATACTTTTGAAGCTTTATTGGCGCAAATTTATTGTCACCGTGGAATTGAGTTTACGAGAGCACTCTTTCTCATCTGGCTCCACGAATTTATTCCGACCGCCTTTGAAGAAAACTTCCTGGAAGGTTTTGATGTCAAGTCAAGGCTTCAGGAATTGGTTCTGGCAAAATATAAAAAAGTCCCAAAATACACTTCAGAACCTGCAGGAGAGGAGTTTGAGATTACTCTTTGGATCAATGATAGTGCTGTCGATAAAGGCATTTATCCCTCCAAGAAACTTGGTGAAAAAGAACTCGCGCAATCAATAATAAAAAAGGGAATCATCTAAGGAGATACCATGCTTTTTGAAAATCAACATCCGCACAACAGGTCGATTATGATTGCAGTTTTAGGTAAGCCTAATGTGGGAAAAAGTTCATTCATCAATACACTGATGGGATTTGACCTTACAATAGTAAGTTCTAAGCCACAAACGACAAGAAACCAATATCACTGTGCCTTCACTATTGATCGCACGGAGGTTGTGCTGGTTGATACTCCGGGAGTTCATGCAACGGCCCAGGAATTAAACAAGAGAATGAATGGTCAGGCACAAATGGGTGCCGAAGGTGTTGATCTTAATTTTGTTTTAATTGATTTATCCACCGACATTGTTTCTGAGTTTAAAGATTTTCTAAGAAATTTTGATGCTCCATTAGGACCAACGTGGATTATTTTCACAAAAGCTGATCTTGTTAATAAAGAGGAGTTAAATCTTTCTTCTTCACTGGTTAAATTTCAGGAACTATGTCCCTCGATTGAAAGGCACTTCGTGGTTTCTTCAAAAGATGGTCATAATATCCATGAACTCACTGGTGCCATTCAGGATGCTTCAAAAAATGCTCAACATCTTTACCCCGGTGGCGACGCTTCGAACATGAACGAGCGCTTTTTTGCCACTGAATATATCCGCGAGCAGGCATTTCGCCTTTTAAAAGAAGAGCTGCCTTATGAGATCGCCGT
>CAXNNO010000156.1:0-6087 GCA_964203555.1 Bacteriovoracales bacterium | reverse complement strand
TTTTAAGATTAAAAGTCATGAGCTGAGCGGAGTCATCGCCATTCATGGGCCAGGTTTTTATACGGGCCTTCGACTCTCAGAGGGCTTTGCTGACGTCTTTGATTATTTTGGAATAAAAAAATATTCCTTTTATAGTTATGAAATTCCACAATGGTGCGGCTTCAGTCAGGGGTGTTGGTTTACCAAAGCATACCGTGGAGAGTACTTCTTTTTTCGGTGGGATTCGACCATCTCAAGGCAAGAGATGGTTCAGGTGAAAAATCTAGAATCGGCCATCGGTTCAGAACAATTTTTTATCCACTCAAAATCCTCACTGGACTCCATAAGTTCTCCATTAATTCAGAATCCATTGGAAACAACAGAACTATTAAAAAACCATCCTGGAAAAATATTTTCTGAGGTGTTAAAGGATCAAAAAAGAGAGCCCTTTTATTTTCGTGCTCCTGAAGATGAATTCAAGGTGAACCCGTGAGGCGCTTATTTTTTCTTCCGACTGAGATTTCTTATGGGGTTTTTGGAGTGATGGTTTATTCATTCTTCAAATTTCAGCCACTGGCGATTGTAGCAGTTTTCACATTTTCTATTTTTATTCTCTTGGTTTTTAGAAGAAGCTCGGTGCCCTACCGAGATACCCAAAAAATGAATGGAGAAATGTACCTCTCTCCTGTTTACGGGGTGGTTCAGTCAATTCGCCACTCAGTTTCATGCCCGGAATACCCATCTCCCTGTCACGAAGTCCGTATTTCGATGTCCTTGTGGCAAGAGAAGGGGCTTTACCTGCCCACATCGGGAGAGGTTTTATTATTAAAGGCGAGTAAGGGAAAAAAAATTAATCGGTCTTCGCTCACTTTAGAGTTTAGCAGCTTTTCTGAAGAGCTCTCTCATACTGATTTCACTCTTACTTCAAAAAATGAAACTCTTACTTTGTTGCGTTTTATTGATTGTACGGTCAGCGTTCGTCCTACCATCTGGCTGAAATCAGGTGATAGAGGTCGAGGTGGGGCGTGTTTTGGGTATTATCCTTTTGGAGGGACTCTGCTAATCTATGTTCCTGCAACAAGTGACGTCCTGGTATTTGAGAAGGAAGAAGTTGTTCCTGGTCAGACCGTTATCGCTTCAATTACAGATCAACCGAAGGTTTAAATTATGTTATTAGAGAATCGTAGACTTGCTTATTTTATTCCCAACACATTCACCGCACTCAATATGGCCTGCGGTTTTATAGCTATCATTTACGCATTCCATGGAGAATTTTACAAAGCATGTATGTTTATTGTTCTGGGTGCAATCTTCGACAGTGTTGATGGAAGAATCGCTCGAATGACCAATACTCAATCATCTTTTGGAGAACAGTTTGATTCCTTAAGTGACCTTGTCTCATTCGGGGTTTCTCCGGCGATTGTTTATTATTTTAGATTCTTAGCTGAAGCCGGAAGACCTGGTATGGTGGCATGTTTTTTCTTCATGCTCTGTGGGGCCTTAAGGTTGGCCCGCTTTAATGCAACTATTGATAAAAATAAATCTGACTATTTTCAAGGTTTACCTATTCCCGCAGGAGCAACTGCGGTCATTAGTTTGATTTTTCTTTCATCCAGTTTTCCGGAAATTATCAAATACAGACCATTGACAGTTGCTTACCTGCTTTTCTACGCGGTACTCATGATCTCTAATATTCCCTTTCCTAGTTTTAAGAAATCTGAGTGGGTGAAAAAAAATAAGAAACAGGTACTCATGGTCATTTTTCTGGTATTCGCTTCCCTGTTCATTTATGAAGAGATTATGATCCCCGCCATTATCACCATCTATGTAATCGCTTCCCTCATCTATTGGGCCTCAAATCTTAAAAAGTTCGAAGGTATATTTGATTGGTCTGAAGAAGAAACGGAAATAGAAAATAAGTGATTCACCAGTATCGACTTATACTGCAGTATAAAGGCACAAATTACCTAGGCTGGCAGATTCAACCGGAGAGTTCGGGTGCCACGGTACAGGGAGAGCTAAATAAAGCTCTCCAGATCATTTCTAAATCAACGAACGTAAAAACGATGGGTGCCGGACGAACTGATTCTGGGGTTCATGCCTTGGGCCAGGTTGCTAAGGTTGGGATTGAGCTTCAAATCGCACCTGAAAAATTAATGAAGGCACTGAATGTTAATCTCCCTGATGATATCAGGATCATCAAAGCGGATGCATCAGATGCTGAGTTTTTTCCCACCGTGGATGCGAAATCTAAGGAATATCATTATCGCTTTACCTTTAACCGGACTTTCAGCGCTTTTCAGAATGATCTTATTTATAATCATCCATTTGAACTTGATCTCGATAAGATGAAAGAGGCCTGTCAGATTTTAATTGGTACCCACGATTTCTCTAATTTCTTTTGTGAAGGAACTGAAGTCGCTCACAATGTCAGACACATCTTTGCGTGTGAGATCCTTGAAATTAATGAGGGCCATTGGATGCTTCCCTCTCACTATGTCTTTCGGATTGTTGGAAGTGGTTTTCTAAAGCAAATGGTAAGGCTACTTATGGGGGCCCTTTGGAATATTGGGCGTGGCAAAAAATCTTTGCAAGAACTCAAAGACTCTCTAGGTCCAACCAAAGTGGCACGCCTGGGGCCAGTTGCACCACCCAATGGTCTTTATATGGTTTGCGTCAACTATTGATTCCTTTGACAAATTAAAGCTTTGTGTTAAAAAACTAATTCAAATTTTCACTCGGGAACAAGAGAGATTTTATGTCTTACATTATTGAAAACGTGAACAGCTGCACTAAAAAATTGGTATTCAATTTTGATAAAGTTGATTTATCAAAAGAAATTAAAGAAGCCTTGGTTGCTAAGCAAGCGAACTCAAATCTTAAGGGCTTCCGTAAAGGCAAAGCTCCCCTTGAGATGGTTCATAAACTTTTTGGCCCACAAGTTGAGAACGACGCTCTTTATCGTTTCATCTCTGACCAATATTACCAGGCCGTCAAAAAAGAAAATCTTCGGGCCATTGGCTACCCTCATTTCGATAATACGAAATATGAATCCGGAAAGACCGTTGCTTTCGAGGCGACTGTAGAAATTATTCCAGAAATAGAAATTAAAGATTATTCAAAGCTCTCATTTAAAAAAGAATCAGAAGTTGTAACGGATGAAGATTTTGAAACTTTGAAGAAGAATTATCTTTCTGATAAAGCAGAAATTGCGGAAGTCAAAGATGCTTCTCACGCACTTGTTAAGGGTGATTTTGCTGTATTTAACTTCGAGGGTGAAAAAGCTGATGGCTCGAAGCCAGAGAATATGCAAGCAAATGAATATATGCTTGAAATTGGTTCGGGCCAGTTTATCCCTGGTTTTGAGGACGGGATGATTGGTTTGAAAAAAGGCGAGAAGAAGGATGTTAAGGTCACTTTCCCTGCTGATTATCAGGAAGAGGGTCTTAGAAATGAAATTGTGACCTTTCATGTTGAGCTTCTGGAAATTAAACAAAAGAATTTGCCTGAGTTGACTGATGAGTTGGCCAAAGATTTTGGCTTTGAATCTGTCTCTGATTTTATTGTAAAAAACAAAGAAAGAATGACGATTCAGAAGAAGCGTGAAGTTCAATCGAAACTTCAGCAGTCAATTCTTGAAAAGCTTATTGAAGAGAACCCGTTTGATGTTCCAAAGGCCCTACTTGATGATCAAAAAAAATCAGTTAGGGAGGAACTTTCTCGTAACCTAAAGCAACAGGGTTTTAATGATCAAATGATTGGACTTTATTTTGAACGTTGGGACAACGATGTAACTCAGAAAGCTCTTTTTCAAGTTCGTTCTGGTTTGATCCTTGATAAACTTGCAAAGAAATACAATGTAGAATCAACTGAAGCTGATTTGGATGCAAAAATTGATGAAATGGTTGCTCAGTCTGGGATGAAGAAGGACGAAGTTGCCAAGTATTACAAATCAAATGAGAACGTTAAACGCAATCTCATGTATGCCATTCGCGAAGAGAAAACTTTCTCTGGCCTTACAAAAGACATGATAGTTAGCTAATTTTTTTTCTTACTCTGCTCCTCCTTTTGGGGGAGCAGTTTTCCCACCAAAAGCCCCTCACTAATCTTAATCTGCATTTACCGTCACTGAAATATACATTGACCTCTTTGTCGGTGTAGGTGGTTTTAACGATACCTCCATGAGGCACAAAATCTTTTGATGCTACGCCCGGTTGCCTTGCACGGTCAAGATTCAAGCTAGAGCTAAAAACGATGAGTCCAATGATAAATAACTTTTTCCTGCTCAATAAAATCAAAACAACGATCAGTATAGTAAAACAGTGAATTTCGATTGAAGGAATTTTCATGCTCCAGTGGGCAAAGAGGTCAACCATCGATTGAACTATTCTTAGAATGAAAATTCCGCTGTGGAGTTGCCACGACCAGAGTGGAATGGAAAAAAGAAATAAAAGGGGCATTATAAATGCAAAAACTAAATTAAGGACGGGAGAAAATAGCAGTAAAAGAAGAGAGATGTCTGAGTTTTGAAAATAGGCCAGAAGGATCTGACCCAGGAAGAACCAAACAATGAGTGGAATGCCTTCCAGACCGGCATAAATAATTCCTAAAAATAGAAAGCTGTAGGTAAAACTTAAAGGACTATGTTGAAAAGTTCCAAATAAGATATCAATGATAAGCGCCAAAATGAATCCCAAATGAAGTCCAAGCATCTTCTGATTAATCTTGATTAAAACCATCCTTTTTAAGGCGCCTAGGCCAGGTAGAAAATGGAGTCCAATTCCAATGATCATGAGAAGCAGGAATTGATATTTTTGATGGGGAATAATTTTCATAAATGGAACTAAGACTGCGCTTAAATGAAAGCCCGACGGCGTAAAAATATGATTAAGTCCAAGTACTTTATAGCGCTCCTTTGTAGTCTTAGAAATGGGCGCCGATCTCCCGGTCATGATTGATTCCCAGAGTTCTAAGAGATCCTTGTCTTCTTTTTTAACTTCTTCCTGGGCCTTCTTGAAATTGGTTAATTTGATCGTCTTTTCTGACCTAAAAAAGGAGGCCATGCTCTTAGTCTCCTGGTTTTTGAGTAGCGCTAAAAGTACAAAGGTCAGTAAGAAAATTGAAATGAGCCAGGATTTATTCATAAGGGCGATCGTGCAATTCATGAGCCTAAGAATAATTATGTAAGCACCAGATTTAATTACATAGATGGCGCGGCATAATAAACTGATTTCCTTGCAGGAAGCAGTGACTTGAGATACTTAGGTGATCATGATGGATATGAGTATAAAAAGTCTTCTACCTCAAATTGAAAACTGGTTGACTGAAGATGACCTTGTTCGAAATGCACATTATACGAGATCTCTGCCTAAACACCCGGTTAAGCTCGTGCTTAAAATTAAATCCCCGCTCGTACTGGCCGGAACTGATTATTTTGCAGCTACTTTTATACAGCTAGGATCCTCTTTGGATTTTTCTTTTTTGTCACAACATGAGGGAAAGAAGTTTTCTCAAACGGAAATTGAATTTCCCGAAACGATGCCTTTTAATCTTGCGGTAACTGGCGAAAGATTGGCGCTCAACTTGCTTCAACACGCTAGTTCGATCGCGACCTGGACTGAAAAACACGTTCAACTTGCACAGGAAAAAAAGATAAAGATTCTTGATACGAGAAAGACAACTCCCGGACTTAGGTCTTTGGAGAAGTATTCTGTAAGAGTTGGTGGCGGGTACAATCATCGCCTTGGTCAAACAGACTCGTGGATGATTAAGGACAATCACAAATCTTCTTTAGGCGGACTTAAAGGTGCCTGGCATTTTTTTATGAATCAGGGTGCCTTTTATAACAACATTGTCGTTGAGATTCATTCCTTGGAAGAGCTGAATGAGGCCATTTCTCTTGGCTGCACTCATTTAATGCTGGATAATTTCTCGCCAGAAAAAATTAAAGAGGCAATTGGTTTTAAAAAACCTGGCATGACCTTTGAGGTTTCAGGTGGACTTAATTTGAATACTGTCCCTAATTATTTGATTGAAGGAGTCGATGCTTTAAGCCTCGGATCCATCACATACTCGGCTCCCAGGGTTGATCTATCCTTAAAGTTTGAG
>CAXNNO010000155.1:0-6089 GCA_964203555.1 Bacteriovoracales bacterium | reverse complement strand
CATCTTGTTATTTCCATCAAGATTGAACATTGGAATGACCCAAATTTCAGTGCTGTCCACCCAAGTCGTGACCTCGGAACTTTTTCCGTAATTCGAGGTGAGGTAGTCAATCATGTCGGTCGTAATTTCAGGAGTCATGACCTCCCTAGCGTGGTGCATAGCATTTACCAGAAAAACTGGCTCTACTTCATCAAGCTTTGCGTGAGCAGAAATTTTGATGGCCAGTATCTCCCGGCCTTCAAGAGTTTTACCGATGGTGCGGACTTCGGTGATATCCGGATACTTGGCATGGATCTCATTTACAAAATCTTCAATTTCATCCGGATTTTTATATCTCTCATCAGGCCCCGCGACCAGATTCTGAGGGAAAGAGAATTTGATTCTGGCGTTTTGCGCTTCGATTAAGGCGAGTTCTTCCGCTGTAAGAAGAGCTTCGATCTCCATGGTGTTATAGTTAACACCGGTGATATCAAATTCATGCTGCTTTAAATAAGTTTTCATTTCGTTTGTAAGATCAAATCTCACAACCATTCCATCCGCGGCCAGGACAGTTCCTGAAACCATCACCGCTGCCATCAGAATCCATTTCCAATTTAACATTCCTCACTCCTTTGAAAAATTATCTATCAGGAGAACAAACCAGACACTTTAAGTAAATAAATGCTTCACTCCGGTAAGAACTTGTAAAGACACCCGAGTGAATTAGTCTTTTTTTATGGGTAGCTATTAACGTATGGAAAATGTTGGACTTTAAGGTAAGCTACTCTAAAAGTCAGCCCACAGAGAATATGATGGAAGAAAATAACGATAACCAGGAACCAGAGAACCAAGACCTCTTGCAAGATCTTTCCAAAAAAGGAAAGACCGCTGAACTCGTGGAAATGTTCGAAGAACTTCCAACGATGGATGTTGCTGAGTTCATGGAAGAAAAGCCGATTGGCGAAATCATCGAATATCTCAAAAAGTTAGATCCGGAAGATCAGGGTCGTATCGCCTCGGATTTTTCTCTCGATCTACAAATTAAACTTTTTTATTCACTCGATCGCCGAACCTTTGCTCGAATCTTCGGTCAGATGTTTTCAGATATTCGTGCCGATCTTTACCAGGAACTATCCAAAGAAGAACAGATAGAACTTTTGCCTTATCTCGATAAGGCCGTTCGTGAAGACGTTATCATTCTCTCTGCCTATCCGCCCGAAACGGCAGGTGGGATTATGAATACGGATTTCGCGACAATTTTTGCAGACATGTCGGCATATGAGGCCCTGGCAAAAATCCGTAAAGATGCCCCTTCCAAGGACATGATCTATTACATTTATGTCGTAGATCACTCGATGGTCATGAAGGGCATGGTGACCTTGAAGGATCTCGTGATGCATGATCCGGAAGATAAGGTTCAAGAGATGCTCAACGAGTTTTTTGTCTATGCCGAAGTGAATGAAGACAGAGAATCAGTGGCACAAAAAATTGAGAAGTATGACCTCGTCGCCATTCCGGTTCTTAATTCTCTTAATCAACTTGTTGGCATTGTATCCCACGAAGAGGCAATCGATATTATTCAGAAGGAAAATACTGAAGATATTGAAAAACTCATGGGTATTATGCCCTCTGCCAATGACGAAGAGTACATGGCAACCTCTTCTTTTCACCACTTCAAAAAAAGAGTGGTCTGGCTGGTCTCACTGGCAGCAATCGGAATTATTTCAGGCATGATCATTAATGAGTATCAGGGAGTGCTGGAGCAATTCATCATTCTCGCAATGTACATGCCAATGATGGCCGCGACCGGAGGTAATACCGGAGCACAAGCGGCGACCGTCGTAATTCGTGCACTATCCTTGGGTGAAATTTCAGACGAGGAGTGGTTTAAGATTGTCTTTAAGGAAATGAAAATATCATTCATGCTCTCAGTCTGCGTCGCTGTTCTGACTTACCTGAAGATTGCCTTCCTTTCCTTTCACTCTATGCTGCCCCAAGGATTTAGTCTGGAATACATTGCTCTGATCATATCTGTGGCAATCGCTATTCAAGTGATTTCATCGGCCGTTATCGGGGCCGCTCTTCCACTTATTGTAAGAAGAATGGGAGGAGATCCAGCGGTTGTCGCCAGTCCGGCCATTACAACCATTGTTGATATCACGGGCCTTCTGATTTATTTCACCATCGCTTCCAGCACTCTGGGTATTTCCTAACACTTTTTTTAAGGTTACTATTTCTCTTCAATCAGGAGAAATACATGCAAGTCGTCATCCTTTGCGGTGGTTCAGGCACTCGGTTATGGCCAATATCACGAACCCTCTACCCAAAGCAGTTTGTGAAATTATTTCACAATGAATCTCTTTTTCAAAAAACGATAACAAGAAATAAAAATATTTCGAATTCATTCTGCATTGTGATTAACCAGGAACAGTATTTCCTGGGTCTCGATCAGATGGATGAGCTCAGTTTATCTTCTAAAAATTCATTTATCATTGAGCCCATTGGAAGAAATACCGCTCCGGCCATCGCCATGGCAGCATTGGCAGCTGATCCCAAGGAAATTCTATTAATTGTTCCATCGGATCATTTAATTGAAAAACAAACAGATTATGAATCAACAGTCATGAAGGCCAATGAACTGGCCCAACAGGACCGCATCGTCACTTTCGGAATCAGGCCCTCTTATGCAGAAACTGGTTACGGGTACATCGAGGCGAATGGAATTGAAGTCATATCATTTAAAGAAAAACCAGATGCCCACACCGCCCAGATGTATCTTGATGCCGGAAATTATTACTGGAATTCTGGAATGTTCTGCTTTAAGGCAGGAGTTTTTTTAGAAGAGTTAAAGACCCACGCACCTGATGTTTACCAGGAGTGTGTTGCCACTTTTAATCATGCTCGCCGGGATCAGGGCATTCGTCTTCAACTTGAAGACATGAAAATGATTCGTTCAGAGAGTATCGATTATGCCGTGATGGAAAGATCAAAAAAAGTCAATGTCGTCCCCTCCGATATTGGATGGAGTGACCTTGGATCATTTGATTCGCTTTACGAAACTTTGCCCAAGGATAATCAAGGCAATACTCTTTCTGAGAATGTCATCCATCTTGGCTCAAAAAATAATCTCATCATTTCTGATGATCGCTTGATTTCAACGATCGATGTGGAAGATCTCATGATTGTTGATACCCGGGATGCTCTCGTGATCGCTAAAAAAGGATCAACACAAAAAGTTAAAGACCTGGTCGCTGAAGTGAAGAAAAGAAACGTTGAAATGACCAATGTCCACACCACGGCCCACAGGCCTTGGGGGAGTTACACAATTCTGGATGATAACAAAAATTATAAAGTAAAACAGATCACAGTTCGCCCGGGTGCGAAGCTCTCTCTTCAGTACCACCATCATCGATCAGAACACTGGATTGTGGTCAAGGGAACCGCCACCGTTACAGTTGGAGATGAAACTTTTGAACTTCATCAGAATGAATCAACTTACATTCCCAAGGAATCCAAACATCGTCTGGCAAATAACCAAAAAGAAGACCTGGTCTTAATAGAGGCCCAAGTTGGAACTTACCTTGGAGAGGATGACATTGTGCGCCTTCAGGATGATTACAAGCGTAATTAGCTGAAAAAACGCTGACTAGTCGTTCTATTTAAAAAAAGGTTATCTTGAGATTGAAACACACACAGAGGGCCCCATGATTAGATCATTTTTGGTCTTAATAGCGTTTTGTTACGTCGTAACAGCGCTCACAAGATTTTAAGGTAAAGGTGAAATGGAATTCACCAAAGTCCTTAAAGGCTTCTCCTCCCTCTTTGCAGCTTCTTCATTAACGGAAAAAAAAACCTCGCCCTTATCTGTCATGATTTTATCACCTCATCCAGATGATGAATCCATTGTGGGCTCCCTGGCACTTAGGCTTTCCAGAGAAAACAACTGCCACATCATTAATGTGGCCGTTACACTTGGTTCAAACAAAGAGCGCCGGCCCCAAAGAGTTAAAGAATTAAATGCAGCTTGCAAGCTACTTCAAATGGAATGCCTTCATCTTAATGAGAACTGGAAGACCAAAGAAAAAGAATTAAAGGGTCTTATACAAAAATATCATCCCGATCTGATTATCGCTCCTCATGTTAAAGATTTTCATCCAACTCACATCAAAACGGGCAAGCTCTGTAAAAAAGTTCTTCTTTCAATGAAAAAGCAAACGACCCTTGTCGCCTGGAGTGAATTCTGGAATCCAATGACTAAACCCAATCTTCTCATTGAGGTTCCGACAGAAATCGTAGAACTGCAAATGAAGGCGTTTGCAAAACATGTCGGCGAAATTTCTCGCAATCCTTACCATTTAAGGCTTCCTGCCTGGATGATGGATAACGTTCGGAGAGGATCAGAATTGATCGGAGGAAAAGGTTCAGATGCCAATCGCATGGCATTTGGAGTTCTTTATAGGCTTGAGCTCATAAAGAATGGAAAATGGAGCACTCCCAAGTTAGAGCAACATTTTTTGTCCGCCCAAAATGATTTAGGTCAAATATTTAAGTTGATTTTAGAAGCAGCATCCGGATCAAGAACTAAAGTAAAATGAGGGTGATTTTTCAGAAAAGTCGCAGGACAGCCAGTATCATCATGATGGTTCAAAAGATATTTAATGGCATCGGCCTTAGACTTTCCAGTCGCCAGCATTAACAAATTCTTACTCTCCAAAATAGTTCCAATTCCCATAGAAATTGCTTCCGATGGAATGATATCTGAAAACTGATCACGATTTGCCTCTATGGTTTCTGTCGTTAATTTAACAACACGGGTTCGGGAATTTTTTTCTGAGCCCGGCTCATTAAAGCCAACATGTCCGTTCCTGCCGATCCCTAAGAGTTGAATATCAATTCCACCACTCTTTTTTAGCATGTCCTCATACTGAGAAGGTCCATGGGAAGACCCCACAGGGGGATATGCAAACTGAGATTCTTTGAGGCCCAAAGGATGAAGGAGGTGATTTTTGATGTAGGACTTGAAGCTTGATGGATGATTTTCAGGTAGTCCCAAATACTCATCCAACATGAAAAAAAGGCATTTATCCAAGTTTGCAGCTGATTGCCGAGAAAGCTCCGAGAGTTTGGCATATAAGGGTTCCATCGTTTTTCCGGTGGCCAGACCGATAACAGCTCGGGGCAGATTTTCAATTTTATCTATCAAAATAGAAGAGACCGTTTCAACTGCCTCGGATGTTGATCGACATTGAATGATACGCATGTTTTGTCCCTCACATTCATTTCAGATAGATAGTATTCTTACCTAAAGTTCTATTCAAGCCTCTTCTATGTAAAATATTCGGATTCCGAATCCAGTATTTGAATTCAGAATAAATCAAGGCGATATATACAGTCATGAAAGTAAAACTTTCCTTTCTTATTATTGAAGACGACAAGTATGCCCGCCTTAATTTGCGGGAAATCCTCCAACCATTCGGTGTTATTGAAGAGGCGGTCGACTTTCAGTCAGCACAAGAAAAGCTATCTAAAACATTTTATGACATCGTCATAACGGATATCGAGTTGGGGGACTCATCGGGAGTGGACCTTATTGGCAATATTGTGAGGAAAGGCTCCCATTGTATTGTGGTAAGTTCATTTGAGTGCGAAAAAATCATCGAGAGTGCTTATAATCTTGGGGCAAAACATTACTTATCTAAACATAGGTTAAAAGAGCAGCTTCCTGTTTATATTCAAAAATTCATCAATTTTCGGGGCGAAGCCTTTGAAAAAATCCTGAGACATGACTTCGTCACACAAGATGCGGATCTTATTAATGAACTTCGTCAATTATGCGACATCAATTGGAAAAATCAAACTCTACTCATTTCAGGTCCGACCGGCACAGGAAAATCCTTACTTGGTAAACTCATCCATGAAGTAACCCATCCTGATGCAAATCTTGTCCATTTAAACTGCTCTGAAGTGGCAGAGAACCTTTTGGAATCAGAGCTTTTTGGACATGAAAAAGGTTCGTTTACCGGTGCAGATCAAAAAAAGGACGGAAAAATCAAGCTCGCAAACGGAGGAACTCTCTTTTTGGATGAGGTTGGAACTATGCCGTTATCTAT
>CAXNNO010000154.1:0-6111 GCA_964203555.1 Bacteriovoracales bacterium | reverse complement strand
TTTTTTCTCAATCTTTACCACTTCATGCTCACACGTTCCTATAAATAAAGAAGACGTTAATAAAATTGCAGTTCAAGGTTTAATAAATTCTCTTAAGCCTCAGATGGAGAAAGTCTTTCAAAAAGATGCCCCCGTTTTATCTCCTGAGCTCAACCCTTACCCGACTATCCAAAAACTTCCGGGGTCATCTTTTAATTTAAGCGGAATCAATCAAAACGAGATGACTTACGACAAGTCTGGAAACTTGCTTCTTTTTCCTGGTGATTACATCATTCCGGTCATGACTTACTGTATGAAACAAAGTGGAGAGAGTCCGGACGGACATATCTATTCGTTAAGTAAAATGACTGGAAAACGTGCTCACATCATCAGCGAACTTAACCTTAAAGCAGCTCCAGCGTTTTCATTTGAAGACATACAGATTGTTTCCTGGAGTTTACAGGCAGGACTCTCTTATAATGAGATGACCAAAGAAAGCCAGAGAATCATCGATAAAATTATTCCAGAATTCAAACCTCAATTAAAAGAATCTTTTTTAAAAACCTTAGAGGAAAAATGGAATAAAATTTCAAATAATTCGAGGGGACTTCTTCCCTCATTTAATGATGGTATAAACGAAACTCTTAATGAATTGGGCGATATAGGCCAAAAGATCAGGGAGCTAAAAGAATTTAAATCACGACTGGATGAAGTGGGACACGACTATTTACGTCTAAGCGAACTCATTGAAGTGACTTCTCAAAAAGTTAAAAAGACCGATACTCCCTGGTCCAAATTATCCACAAATGTTTATGCCAGATTTGTGACGGATGGACACTTTCAAGAAATTGGATTTATACAAATTAGAATCTTAACAGATGAACAAGTGAGAAGGATCAGTTCAACTTCTACTCAAAAAACTCCGGTGGATTTAGCTTCTCTTTTTGCAAATCCAAATTCAAATACCATTCAGCCTCTATCCTTTACCCCTCTTTACGGATTCGCAGGAATTGTCGTCACACCCACACTCTCACAACACCCTCTCGCAGGTGCTGCCTTATTAGCAGCAATTCTCGCTTCACAGACTATAGATTGGGATACTTTCTTTGAACTTAAAGATATTCTTGAAGATTCAAAGAATGATCAAATAAAGAATGAACTTGAGAAAGGTTTTGAAGCCTTAAGAAAAGAGCATGATGAACTGGAAAGGCCACTTAAAGAGGCCGGAATTATTTCGGGTAAAGATAAAAACACCTCAATCGATGAAAAAAATAAAATAAGAGAATACAGAAAGCCTGGCGGGATTGAACAGCTCAATAAAGATTTTGACAAGATTGCAAGTACCTCTTCGAAAGCAAAAGATGGAACAGAAACAAAAACACTTCCCGACGGTACAACCATTGTGAATCGTCCGGACAAAAAGACAATCGAAGTTCAAACTCCTAAAAATAATCCTCGATATCCAGATGACAGAATCAAGGTCAAAGTGAGGTATCTATGAGTCTTATTCAATCCAAAATCGATAAAAGCATTTCATTCGAACGATGGGACACCCCTGTAGGCACAAGTAATGAACTGTGGCTTTTAAGACAATTATTCACTACATCCCATGCCTACTTTTTCTTTCACAAGAATCATGACTCACCATCAGATGAGTATTACATACTAACGATTAATGGAGATGATCCCTTCAGGCTTACTGAAGAAGGATTAGGCTCGAATGTTATCGGAGGACTGGTTACTGAAAAAGAAGCAACTCTCTGTGAATGTACTAAATATAGAACCTTCAAAATTTGGGATACTCCTTTCGCCCAGAATTCTTTTAGCGGCCTTGCTATTTCAGAAGAAGAATATGATAAAAAAGAAAAGTTCCAGTACCTGATTTATACTCAGGACACATGGATTGAATTCGTTGCTTTCAAACCTCCAAAATGGGAGTTTCATCAGGACAAGAAGCTTGATGATCTTGTAATTCAATACTTAAGAAAAGACACCTTAGACTGATTTGACACTAAATCAGGTCAACATCTTGCTAATATAAACCTGAAACATTTTAGAAAATAACTTCCACTCTCCATCTTTGTTTGGATTCTTAACTAAGATATCCTTATCCTTAAGAGTTCTAATTGCTGAGTCACAAGATGTTTTCTTTAATGTAAAATTATCGAGGATGGCTTGTCTAGGAACCCAATCCTGATTCAATCCTGACTTATACGCCACAATTTTGAGGATTTGTTTAAAGTTATCACTTTTTTTAACTTCGTCATACATCTTAGAAAAGATCTTCTGAAAGACATGAAATCATTAAGAGATTGGCCGGCGGAAAATAATTGGGAATAGGGTCGATTGTTGACCCCCACTTTTAAATTCAGTTTCGATCTTCGCAAGAAGTGAAAAATACTAAAGCCCTGTTTAACCCACAGGGCTTTTTTATTTCTAAACCTCATAACCCTCATATCGTTTTAAATGAAATAAATTATGCCACAAGTGTTTGAATTTACTTGTAAGAATGTAGGTTTTTTTTATGCATTGTCGGAAAAATGACATTGTGTTAGAATACCTACATGAATGAAAATCAAAACAATAAACCAAATTTCGCCAGCAAGTTTAAATCTGCATCTAAAGCATTTTGGAATATTGTACAGTTGTATAGTTTCTCTCGCGAAGAACAAGCTACTTTATTGGGGATTAAGCACAATCGAGAAAGACTAAAGCTAATGCAAGATCATCATCTAATTCCTGAAGCAGATGATGTCTTACTTAGAGTTGGTATGTTAATAGCTATTCACAAGAATCTTAGAATTATTTTTCCGTACAATCGAGACCTGGTTTATAAATGGATGAAGATTGAGAATCCTGATTTTGAAGGTTTATCCCCAATAGAATACATATCCGCAGGAGAACTGGGCCAAGGTCTTAATCGTTTTGCAGCTGTTAGAAGAAGACTTGATCAAGTTAGATGTAATGGTTACTAATACGCATCCATTCAAGATAGTGCCTTATAAGCAGAACTGTATTCGAAGTATCTACACTGCTCAGCCAAGTCAGGATCTTTATGATGATATTGCTGACTCTGAAGATTATGGAAACTTATTCGATCTTGAAATGAATAGCTCACTCATTGATCGTCAACAGCCTCATATTGATAGAACATTTCAATACGGAAAGGCAGATGAACTTTACACTGTCTTTAATCCTCCATGGTCCAAAGGTCGCTTTGGCGACGGAATCACTTATGGTGTTTTTTACTCAGCCGAAGATAAAGTTACCTCCTACCTTGAAGCCCTCTGGCATTTTGTTAAATGGTCGCACAATTTACATAAATATAGCTCAAAGGACTGGATTGAATCAGATCGAAAAGTATTTGAAATCGCAATCGACTCACAAAAGTTTGCATCCCTCATTAACGACCATGATATATATGATTCACTGATTAGTAATGATTACGCCTTTAGTCGACAAATAGCTTCCGAGGCGATTTCAAATTCTATTGAAGGATTAAGAACACCTTCAGCACGAAATAAGGGTGGAGTATGTGTGCCTTTGTTTCAAAAAAAACCAATTAAAAGTGAAAAGGTTTTAAGATATGTGAAATTCCAAGTTAACGTGAAGACCGGAGATCTGAGGATTACTGGTGACGCTCAATTTTCGATTCCTTATACCTACAACTCCATAATAACTTCTTAGAGTCCGTGGCAAGATTAGGGTAGTGTAAAAGATTGTTGTTACAGCTAACTTTTTAGCCCCAACTTAGTCGCCAGTTCTGGCAAAATTATCCCATCAAGCAATTTTTTTCCGAGAGTTTTAAAATTGTGTGGAAAGCACAACTTTATTTCATCTTAGTTGGCCAGTGAGTTTGGAATTCGAGCCCCGATCTCAACTGGCCAAAAGATATCAGGGGCTGAGTTGCAAACAAAACCTTGCTGCCTCTGACACACGAGATTCTTTCAAAACAATCGATTTAAACTTAGCTTGCATCAATAAATCCTGTCCTGTTTGCACACAATCCGCAATAGATTCAGAAATTTCGCTATTTTGCCATAAGAGAAATCCTTGTCTCTAAGCATGAGCATTTTCTTTATTACTTCAATCTCACCTTTCCTGGATTGGATTACGCCATTTCTTCGCATCTCCCCATAACCTAGGGCTCGTCCACTTTTCTGGCAAATATCCTTTTCTCTTATTGGGATTTCAAATTTTTTTAGATGCTTAGAAATAGTAATTCTGGCGGAAAAAATTTCGCTGGCAATTTGCTGGGGAGACAACCCTTCAGACACATATTTTTGATGGAGGAAACTTTTGTTCTTGTATGGTGGTGTATCGTTAATACTTGAAATCATTACTAGATTTAGTCCGGAAAATTCTTAAGCATTGTGGTCTAAATGTGACCCCATTTTTAAACAAAACGAACCGACGGCCTTCGGGCACACAAAACTTCTTCAATTAAATCAACAAGTTCTAATCTTTGTGATTCCGATAAAACGGAGTTCAGTTCTTAACCATTTGGTCTCAAAAATGCTAATATGGCATAGCCTCTTATTCGACTATATGCCATAATAAGGTATGACCGCCTTATTGGATGATCGAATTTTAAAACGTCTTACCAGTTCACTCGCTGAACTCAATCGCCATCGTCCGTTGAAGGCATCAACTTTAAAAAAGCTTCGTGAACAATTTTCTGTTGAGATGACCTATCATTCAAATGCCATCGAAGGAAATCGACTTACCTTAAAGGAAACACTTCTTGTTCTGCGTGAAGGTGTAACTATCAAAGGAAAAAATCTTCAAGAGCACCTTGAAGCGAAAAACCACGAAGAGGCCATGAACTTTCTTTTTGAAGTTGTGGACTCAAAAAAACGCTTAACGCTTTCTCATCACCTAATCCGTCAACTTCATCAACTTGTAGTAAAAGATACTGAAGCGAGTATTGCAGGAACTTACCGAAATACTGATGTGCAAATCCTTGGTTCAAAGCACCGCCCACCGCCGGGTTATCAGGTGCAAGAACAAATGACAAAATTCTTAGAAAAGATGACTGAAAGTAAAAACAAATATCATCCTGTGGAATTTGCGGCTCTTGCTCATCATCGCTTTGTAGCAATTCACCCTTTCGAAGATGGAAATGGAAGAACCGGTCGACTCCTCATGAATTTGATTCTGATGAGAAGTGGGTACCCCATTGCCATCATTCAAAAAAATGATCGTACAAAGTATTATAATGCACTTGATGATGCCGATGCTGGGGATGTGCTTGGAATAGTTCGGATAGTAGCTCAGGCTGTTGAAAGAACGCTGAATATCTATTTAAAAGCAATCGTTAAAAGTTCACCCCAGTCTGAACTTCTTCTCTTATCTCAACTCGCAGACAAAACTGAATTCTCAGCTAAACATCTAAACCTACTTGCGCGAAAGGGAATGCTAAAGGCCCAAAAAGAAGGTCGAAATTGGTATAGTTCTCTAAAAGCCATAGAGGATTATAAAAAATCTAGGATTCGCAAAAGGGACTAATCACTTTGGACAAAAGTCTTACATGTTAAATAAAGAATACCAGTAATAATCAAACCAGAATACTGAACACTTCGGAAAAAATGTATTACACAGAAAACATTGAAATGTACCGGATACAAAATACCGCGATACTAAGTCGTTAATACAAGTGGGGTCATTCTCACGGTTTTGTAACAGTCGCCGTAAAATATCTCATGCATTGAATATCGAGGTCAGGAAAATTCTTTTCGACTAGTACTTTAGGATTCATTCATTTCAAGTTTGGATTAGGTTTCAATGAGCCATAAATAGAGATTGAATCCGTCGATATAAACATAGGCTCGCAATAATTGTTGCTCCAGAAACGCTGAAGCCACCCGGAGGTGGCTTCGCACCCTAGCTCCGAAGAACGAGGGGGGATAAATGTATTTGCTTTTAATAGTATCGTTTTCGGTAAAAATCACAACAAAGTTAATCTTTTCCTAACACAGGCCTTTGGTATGTAAAGCCACTAAATTAGGAGTTAAGAAGCCGAAAACTCGTTGTTGCTGCTGGGCCGCAATTTAACTAACTAACTCACTTTGACAAATAGGGGCAGAGATACCATAAAGTCCTCGAAGGTACCCCATCTTTAAATTCAGTCGT